>DASVHS010000272.1:0-1957 GCA_036382495.1 Thermoanaerobaculia bacterium
AAAGACATCTGGGTCGATGGCTGTCACAACCTTCACGCCGCGCGCGCGATCGCACCGTTCGTCGAGAAGAACCTGCCGCGGCCTCGCCTGCTCGTCTTCGGAATCATGATCGACAAGGACGTCGGCGGCGTAACGGGGCTGCTCTTTCCGATGTTCGACGAGATCATCATCACGAACCCGTACGCGCCGCGCAGCGTGCCGACGAAGGAGCTGCTCGCGATCGCGAAAGAGCTTGGCGTCCGTGCAAAGGTCGTCGAAGATCCGGCGAAAGCGATCGCGAAGGCGCTCGCTTCAGACGAGCGAACGATCCTCGTCGCCGGCTCGCTCTACCTCGCGGGCGCGGCGATTGCGGAGCTCGACAAATGCGCAGGCCAGAAGCGCGGCTGACGAGAGGAGCCACGCCAGCGCCACGGCAACGTGATGCCGTCCGAAACGTAACTCGACGTGCGACGTTCCGGCCGGGACGACCACGCCGAGGCGATCGATGTCGAGGGGAACCGTGGGAATCAGGCGACCGTTTGCACGCGCATCCCATCCATGAAAATACGTCTGGTTCACGAACAGGACGGCCGGCTGCGACGACTCGACATCGATGACTGTCCGTTGTCCTTCCTGTCTGTAATTCAGCACGCGGCCTGGCGATACCGGCACATCGGCCGGCGCGACGACCGTCGTCAGATCGCCAAGCCGTTCGGTCGCCGCGGCTTCGGCGTAGATGCCGCGAGCGACGACGGCGCGCGTCGGGAAAAACGTCCACGGCAGCGCGCCGACGACGTCGCAACCCATGATGCGCAGATACTGCTCGCGGACGAGCGGGGTCACGAACGCAAATCGCTCGAGGACCATCCGGCTGCGTAACGAATGCATCCCCTCCGGCGACGGATTGATCACGTACCAGACGCCCTCGGTCGCGCCGAACAGCGGCTCCGGCCCGAGTGCCCGCAGGCGGTATTCGAGACGCGCCGGCATCGCCGCAGCATCGATCGTCGTCGTGATGTAAGCGCGCGTGGGCGGCTGCATCGTCCTGCTGTACGGCGAGAACCAGTCGATCGGTGTCGCGCGGATCGCCGTCGCCAGAAGCGGCGCGAACGTCACAGCGATCCAGATCTTCTTCCAGCGGGTCTCGTGGAAATATGCGGCGACGAGAACCACGATCGCGACAATCATCGGCAACGCGAACTTTTCAGGAAAGCGGACGATCCGGATCGATGGCCATGCGTCGACGAGCGCGGCGATGATCGGATTGAAACGGCCGAGCGCGAAGAACAGCATCACGCCCGCGACGACGACGTAACGCGAACGCCGGAACAGTGCCGGCAGGGCGATGAAGCCGAGAAAGATCGTCGAGAACAGGCGCGCGCGAAATTGTCCGCCGGGATCGTTCAGCACTCCGATCACCGGACCGGCGAACAACTCCACGATCCGGATCGGATGCAGCGAAGCGTTGAGCACCGTCCGCGCCGACATCCCCACGCTCCGCTCGACTTCGTGCGCGATCTCCGCGTACGCGATCAGCTGCGGCGATGCGATCACGAACGCGATGACGACGGCGAGCAGCCACGAGCGAATCGGAATGCGATCGATCGCCAGGATCGCCACCGACATCGCCGCGCCGAGGATCATCACCGGCTCGCCGGCGAGTGCGAGAAGGCCGAATGCGATGCCGAGGAGAAGCGGTGAACGTCGCCAGGCACCGAGAAACGCCAGCGGGATCATGGCCACGGCGACGATCAGGTTGTAGAACGCTGTCGCCGAGATCGCGATCCCGCTCATCGCGTACAACGAGGCGGCGAACGTCGATCGCGTGAGCGCGCGGATGATGAAGAACGCCGCGGCCACGTGAATCAGAAAATGCAGATTGAACGCGACATGCGCCGGCAGGATCAGATAAAGGATGTTGTCGGGATAGAACGTCAGCGTGTTCGGATTGCCCGCCAGCGGCTGCCCGCCCGCATCC
>DASVHS010000273.1:0-11354 GCA_036382495.1 Thermoanaerobaculia bacterium
CTCCCACCCGTAGACAACATTCTCGATCTCATCGGCAATACACCGATGCTTCGCCTCTCGAACCTGGTGCCGAGCGGCAGCGCCGACATCTACGTGAAGCTCGAATTTCTCAACCCCGCGTTTTCGGTGAAGGACCGCATCGGCGTCGGCATGATCACGCGCGCCGAAAAAGCGGGCCTCGTGCAAAAAGGCGGAACGATCATCGAGCCGACGGCCGGCAACACCGGCATCGCTCTGGCGCTCGCCGGCGTGCGGATGGGCTATCGCGTGATCCTCTGCGTCCCCGAAAACTTCTCCCTCGAAAAACGCGAAGTCATGAAAGCCCTCGGCGGCGAGGTCGTGCTGACGCCGAAAGACCTCGGCATGAAGGGCGCGATTCAAAAAGCGGAGGATCTCGCGCGCACCATCCCGAACTCGTACGTTCCGCAGCAGTTCACGAACAAATTCAATTCGGATGCGCACTACGAGACGACTGGCGCCGAGATCTTCGAGCAGATGGAGGGACGCGTCGACGGATATGTGGCCGGCGCGGGAACCGGCGGAACGTTCACCGGCGTTGCCCGCTATCTGAAAGAACGCATTCCGAACGTCTACTGCGTCGTCGTCGAGCCGCAGGGATCGATTCTCAAAGGCGGCGAGGCCGGTCCTCACGAAGTCGAGGGCATCGGTGCGTCGTCATTCATCCCGCCCGTGCTCGACATGTCGCTCGCGGACGACGTCATCATGGTCGAGGACGATCCGGCATTCGCAATGGTCAAACGCCTGGCGGCCGAGGAAGGTGTGCTCGGTGCGTCGTCGGCGGGAGCGAATGTGCACGCGGCGCTGCAGGTCGCCGAGAGACTCGGTCGCGGAAAACGTGTTGTGACACTCATCCCCGACGCGAGCGAACGGTACATGTCGAAGGGTATTTATACGAAGTGGCATAGCGGGTAAGACATGGGATTTTCGACGGATTGCATTCACGCGGGGCAGGAACCCGAGCCGCATACCGGCGCGGTAACGATTCCGATCTACCAGACATCGACGTACGTGCAGCCGGAGCTCGGCAAACACAAGGGCTACGAATACGCGCGGACGCAGAACCCGACGCGCGGCGCGCTCGAAGCAAACCTCGCCGCGCTCGAGCGCGGGAAGAACGGACACTGCTTCGCGTCGGGCATGTCCGCGATCGACGTCTGCTTCCGGCTTCTCAAGTCGGGCGACCACGTCGTCGCCGGCGAGAACATGTACGGCGGTTCGTACCGGCTGTTCAGCAAAGTGCTGGAGAAGTTCGGTCTGCAGTTCACCTACGTCGACACGTCGAAGGTCGACGAGGTGAAGAAGGCCATGCGCAAGGAGACGAAGGTCGTCTTCCTCGAGACGCCGACGAATCCGATGATGACGATCACCGACCTCCGGGCGTGCTCGGACGTCGCGCACAAGGGCGGGGCGATGGTCATCGTCGACAACACGTTCTGCTCGCCGTACATCCAGCGGCCGATCGAGCTCGGCGCGGACGTCGTCGTCCATTCGACGACGAAGTTCCTCAACGGTCATTCCGACTCGATCGGTGGCGTCGTCGTCACGAACTCCGACGACCTCGGCGAAAAAATCGGATTCCTGCAGAACGCGATCGGCGCGATCCTGTCGCCGTTCGATTCGTGGCTCGTTCTGCGCGGCGTGAAGACTCTCGCCGTGCGCATGAAGCAGCACGAGGCGAACGGGATGGCGATGGCGCAGTACCTCAGCAATCACAAGAAAGTGAAGAAGGTCTACTACCCCGGTTTGCGCGACCATCCGCAGCACGCGCTCGCGAAGAAGCAGATGAACGGATTCGGCTCGATGATCTCGTTCGAGCTCGGGTCGTTCGACAACGCGAAGAAGTTCCTTGACCGCGTGAAACTCTGCTCGCTCGCCGAGTCGCTCGGTGGCGTCGAGACGCTGATCTCGCATCCGATCTCGATGACACACGCCTCCGTGCCCGAGGAGATGCGCAAGCGCCTGGGGATCACGCAGGGACTGGTGCGCATTTCCGTGGGGATCGAGGACATCGAAGACCTCATCGCCGACCTGGAAAACGCGTTCGACGGGGTCTAGAAAGATCGCGGATCGCAGATCGCAGGTGTCGAGGGGTTTTCCGGCGATCTGCGATCCGCGATCCGCGATCTATCGTCTGCGATCTGCGATCTACAATGCGCCCGTGCTTCCCGCCGTCCTGATCATCGGCTCGTACCTCATCGGCTCGATCCCGTTCAGCTATCTCGTGGCGCGAGTCGCTTCGGGCACGGACATTCGACAGGCCGGCAGCCGCAACGTCGGCGCGACGAACGTCGCTCGCACTGCAGGCAAGGGCGCGGGCATCATCGCGTTGCTGCTCGATCTGACAAAGGGCTACGCAGCCGTCGAGCTTGCGCGCTGGCTCGTGTCGAGGCCCGACTGGCCGTTCGCCTCGATTTCGCCGAGCGCGCTGCATTCGCGCGAGATGTGGATCGCGCTTGCCGGTCTCGTCGCGGTTCTCGGGCATATGTTTCCGGTCTGGCTCCGCTTTCACGGCGGAAAGGGCGTGGCGACGGCGGCTGGTGTGTTCCTCGCGCTCGATCCGCTCGTGGTGGCGGCCGCGGCGATCGTCTTTGTGCTCGCCCTCATCTCGACGCGCTTCGTATCGCTTGCATCCATTCTTTCTGCGGCGTCGATTCCGATCTTCTTTCGGTTCCTCGTGCACGATGCGCCGTTCTGGCGAATCGTCATCAGCATCGTCATCGCCATCACCGTCATCACAAAGCATCACTCGAACATCGCGCGCCTGACGCAAGGCACGGAGCGCCGGATGGGCGAGCGAAAGGCAGAATGAAAATCAGCGTGATCGGTGCGGGCGCGTTTGGTACGGCGATGGCGGCTGTGGCCGCCCGATACGGCAACGAAGTGATGCTGTGGGCGCATGACCCGAAAGTCGCCGACGCGGTGCAACGCACGAAGATGAATCCCTCCTACCTTCGCGACGTGGTGCTCGGCGACTCCGTCCGCGCCACGAGCGAACTGGCCGAGGCGGCGCGTTTCAGCGATGCGATCTTCATGGTGACGCCGAGTCATCACTACCGTCGCGTGTTGTCCGAGCTTGCGACGCACATCGGGCAGCCCGTCAGCGTGATCTCCGGGACAAAAGGAATCGAGAACGAGACGCTCGAACGGATGTCGGAAGTGACGACCGCGTGTCTCGGCCCGAAGCTGCGCCGGTTCGCGGCGCTTTCCGGTCCCACGTTCGCAACCGAAGTCGCGCGCGGCGATCCCACGGCTGCGGTGATCGCATCGAGCGATGTTCAATTCGCGAAGGAGTTGCAGCAGATTCTTTCCGGCGACACGTTCCGGCTCTACAACTCCTCCGACGTCGTTGGCGTCGAACTGGGCGGCTCGCTCAAGAACGTCATCGCCATCGCCGCGGGAGTCCTCGAAGGTCTCGGCCTCGGAATGAACACGACCGCAGCGCTGATTACTCGCGGGCTGCACGAGATCACGCGCCTCGGCATGACGCTCGGCGGCAAGCTCGAGACGTTCGCCGGCCTGGCGGGTATGGGCGACCTCGTGCTCACCTGCACCGGCACGCTCTCGCGCAATCGGAGCGTCGGTGTTGCGCTCGGCCGCGGGAAGAAGCTCGACGAAATCCTCGACGAGACGAAGTTCGTCGCCGAAGGCGTGAAGACGTCGAAGTCGGCGAAAGACCTCGCCGATCGTCACGGAATCGAAATGCCGATCACGACCGAGATGGTTCGCGTGCTCTACGAAAATGAATCCCCGCGCGCGGCGATCCAACGCCTGATGTCGCGATCACTCAAGGCTGAACACGCGCGTTAGAAACCTGCTTTAGTATGTCCAGCGTGCATCGCCAGAACCTCGGGGACATGCTCCTGGCTGCGAATCTCATCGACGAGGTTCAGATGCAGATCGCGCTGGCCGAGCAGCGGCAGACCGGAAAGCGCTTTGGTTCGACGCTCGTCGAGCTGAAGTTCATCGATGAGAACGTGCTCGCCGCGTTCCTCTCAAAGCAGATCGACGTGCCGTGTATCAGCTTGCTGCGCATCGACATTCCCAAGAAAGTCACGCGAAAGATGAATCGCGTGCTGGCGATGGAGTGCAAGACCGTACCGGTCCGCATCGATGAGCAGGGACGCCTCGAAGTGGCGATGGCCGATCCCACGGACGCCGAGGTGCTCGGAAAGCTGGAGAAGGCGACGTCGATGACGATCGCGCCGCTCATCGCGCCTGAGAGCTCGATTCAGACGATGGTCGAGAAAATGTATCCCGAACATGTGTCGGGCGAGACCACGCTGTCGGTCCGGCAGACACCACTGCCGCGCAACATGCCCACCGATCCGATTTTCTGGGACCTGATCGAGGAGCTCGACAACACGGACCTCGATCACCGGCTCGCTAAGATCGAGACAAATCTGGAGCAGATCTGGGTTCTGCTCGAGAAGGTTCTTCGCGCACTGGAGCTGCGCGAAGCGGTACGTACCGAACGGTGAGTTACGGACGCTGCGAGTCGTGGGGTTTCGACGGCTGCGGCTGCGAGCTCGTGGAGGTTGCGGCCGTCGATGTAGCCTGGTCGAGCTGGTGCTCGGCGGCGGCAGGATCGTCGTCATACGGTCCGTTGTCCTCGGCCGCCGCGACCGCGCGAGCGATCTGTTTCTGCTTCGCTTCCGCTGCCGCTTTGGCGACCTTCGCGCGCTCCACGGCACGTTCTTTCTCTTTGGCCTTCGTCTCGGCCATCACCTGCTCCGCGCCCTTTTCGGGCTCGGACACGTGGAAATCGTTCTGCGTCTTTGTCGTCGAGAGGTGTCCTGTCGAATTCTTGACGGTGTCGTCGGTGATGACGATGCGCTTCTTGCCGATACGGTTGCTCTTTTTCGCGGCGGCGACGAGCGGCGAATCGGGAGCGGCCGTCGTCGTCTGGGTGGTGGCCGGCTTCTCGGTTGCGGCGACGAGTGAGCCCGCGACGAGCAGGGCGGCCAGCGAAATGAGCGTCCGTTTCATGGTGGTCTCTCCGCTCAGTGTAATGCCGGGCCCGGCCGGGGTAATTTCAAGAGGCCCCGAATCTTGCAATTCGAAGCAGGTTCAACATGTCGCCTGAGCTGCTTCTCCACAAGTACGGGTACCTGGCGGTGTTCGTCGGGACGTTTCTCGAGGGGGAGACGATCCTCGTCATGGCCGGGTTCTTTGCGGAGCGCGGCTACCTGGACATCTTCGTCGTGGCCGCCGTCGCGGCTCTCGGCGCGTACGTCGGACACGTGTTCTGGTTCTTTCTGGGCCGGCGCTACGGGGTAAAACTGCTGGACCGCTTCCCGAAGATGAAGCAGCACTTCGGCCGTGGCATCCGGCTGTTCGAGCGGTATGGCGCGACCGCGATCATCATCACGCAGTGGCTTTACGGATTGCGCATCACCTGCGCAGTGATCATCGGCATCTCGCGCATCTCGGTGCTGAAGTTCCTGATCTTCGAAGCGATCAGCGTCGCGATCTGGGCGGCGATGATCTCCGGGGCCGGTTATTTCTTCGGCGCCGCCGTCGAACGAGTGCTCGGCCGCGCCGCGCACATCGAGAAGTACGGATTGATCATCCTGGTCGTGGCCGCGATCGGCGTCTGGGGCTACCACCGTTGGAATGAACGCAGATCGCAGATCGCGGAGCGCTGATCGCAGGGGAAGCCGCGACTTTCCTGCGATCCGCGATCTAACCCTCGTAGGCTTTGTGCTCCAGCTCTGCTTGCGCCGCGGCGAGTCGCGCGACCGGGACGCGATACGGGGAGCACGAAACGTAGTTGAGATCGCACGAGCGGAAGAAGCGGATGGAGTCAGGGTCGCCGCCGTGCTCGCCGCAGACGCCGACTTTGAGCTTCGGGTTCGCTGACCGTCCTTTTTCCGTTCCCAGCTTCACGAGCTGTCCGACGCCTTCGACGTCGATCGACTCGAACGGATCTTTCGGCAGGATCTTCTTGTCGACGTACTCGGGAAGGAAGCTGCCGGCGTCGTCGCGCGAGTAGCCGAACGTCATCTGCGTCAGGTCGTTCGTGCCGAAGGAGAAAAACTCCGCGATCGCTCCGAGTTTCTCCGCGATGAGAACCGCGCGCGGAATCTCGATCATCGTGCCGACGATGACCGGGATCTCGATTCCCCGCTCTTTGAATGTCTCGGCCGCGATTCGCCGCGTCATCTCGACGGTGAGCTCCAGTTCTTTGACGGTCCCGACGAGCGGGATCATGACTTCGGGCTGCACGTCGATGCCGGCCTTCTTCACGTCGCACGCGGCCTGATAGATCGCGCGCACCTGCATCTCGTAAATCTCGGGATACGTGATGCCGAGACGCGTACCGCGATGGCCGAGCATCGGATTGACTTCGTGCAGCTGCGCGACTTTCGCGCGCATCTCGACGAATCCCCAGCCCATGTCGCGCGCGACGGTCGAGATCTGCGATTCCGTCTGCGGCAGGAATTCGTGCAGCGGCGGATCGAGAAGGCGGATCGTGACCGGCATTCCGTTCAGCTCGCGGAAGATGCCTTCGAAGTCGTCCTTCTGATAGGGCAGGAGCTGGTCGAGCGCTTTGCGGCGGCCCTTTTCGTCGCGGGCGAGGATCATTTCGCGGACGCGGAGAATGCGCTCTTCCTGAAAGAACATGTGCTCCGTGCGGCACAAGCCGATGCCCGCGGCGCCGAACAAACGCGCGACGCGCGCGTCCTGCGGCGTGTCCGCGTTCGTGCGGACGCCCATCGTGCGGATGGCGTCCGCCCACTTGAGCAGGCGATCGAAGTTCCGAAAGACTTCGGACTGCTCCGGCTTCATCGATTTCTCGATCAGGACCTGGATCACTTCGGACGGCCGCGTCGGAAGTTTGTCGCTGATGATCTCGCCGGTGCTGCCGTCGATCGACAGCCAGTCGCCTTCCTCGAGCGGCTCGTGCCCGTCGGCGCGCAATTCGCCACGTGAGTAGTCGACGCGAAGCGCACCGGCGCCGACGACGCACGGCCGTCCCATGCCGCGCGCAACGACGGCCGCGTGCGATGTCAGGCCGCCACGCGTTGTCAGGACACCCTGGGCGCTGTGCATGCCGGCGATGTCTTCCGGCGACGTCTCCACGCGAACGAGAACGACCGGTCCATCCTTCGCCATCGCCACGGCGTGCTCGGCGTTGAACGCGATCCGCCCGGCCGCCGCTCCCGGTCCGGCCGGCAAGCCGCGCGCGAGCAGGCGACCGTCGCTCAGCGCTTTCTGTTTTTCCTTCGAGTCGAAGACCGGCGCGAGAAGCTGAATGATCTGATTCGCCTCGACGCGCTCGACGGCTTCGCGATCCTTGATCAGACCTTCGTCGACCATGTCGCAGGCAATCTTCACCGCGGCGAAGCCGGTTCGCTTTCCGGTGCGCGTCTGGAGCAGGTACAACTTGCCCGACTGGATCGTGAACTCGATGTCCTGCATGTCGCGGTAATGCGATTCGAGTTTCTTGTAGACGTCCTGCAGTTGTGCGAACACGCCGGGCATCGTCTCTTCGAGCGACTTTTCGTTGGCGAGCGCCTGCGCCTTCGTGATCGGCAGTGGCGTGCGGATGCCGGCGACAACGTCCTCACCCTGCGCGTTCGGCAGATACTCGCCATAGAAACGCTTCGCGCCGGTCGACGGATCGCGCGTGAACGCGACGCCGGTCGCGCAGTCGTCGCCCATGTTGCCGAACACCATCGACTGCACATTGACGGCGGTGCCCCACTCGGCAGGGATTCCGTTCAGCTTGCGATACGTGATCGCCCGCTGGTTGTTCCACGAATTGAACACCGCGCCGATCGCGCCCCAGAGTTGCTCTTCGACACCCTGCGGAAATTGTTGCTTGTTATCAGTGACGATTTTCTTATACGTTTCGATGAGCTCCTGCAGGCCCTTGGCCGGGATCTCCGCATCGGTCTTCACTCCCGCTCGATCGCGAAGCGCGAACAGCTCATGTTCGAAGTGCTCCTTGTCGATGCCGAGGACGACGTCGGAGTACATCTGGATAAAGCGCCGGTAGGAGTCGAACGCGAATCGATCGTCGCCGGATGACTTCGCGAGCCCCTGCACCGTTTCGTCGTTGAGACCGAGGTTGAGGATGGTGTCCATCATGCCGGGCATCGACGCGCGTGCACCGGAGCGGACCGACACGAGCAGCGGTTTGGATTTGTCGCCGAACTTCCGGCCGACGGATTTCTCGACGCGCGCCAGGTTCTCGGCGACCGTTTTCTTCAACTCGGCCGGATAGCTCTTCTCATGCGCATTGAAATACGTGCAGACCTCGGTCGATATCGTGAAGCCGGGAGGGACCGGAACGCCGATGTTCGTCATCTCGGCAAGGCCCGCGCCTTTTCCGCCGAGGATGTCTTTCATCTTCGCGTTACCTTCGGCGTGTCCGTCACCGAAGTAGTAGACGTATTTCTGCATTGCGCGCGCGATTATGCTTCAAAGGGACTGCAGCTCGATGACGCCGTACAACACTCGCTGAATCTCGGTTTCGATCGGTCGCGGAGGCGAATCGTTGCCGATCGCCTGCCAGTCGAAACGGGCCGGATCGACGCCGCGTTTCTGGAGCGCGGCGCGGAGTGAATCGAGGCGTTTCTGCGCTGCTTTGAGGTTCGCAGCGGCGTTCTCCATTCGAAACTCGCGCGAGACGAGCCGGTGGCGCTTGTCGCGTGCGAGAGTCGCAAGGTCCTCGAGCGTCGCGGCACTCTCGATCTCGTTCAGCGATCCGTTCGCGTCGAAGCGCAGTCCGTAAAGTGGGAGCCGGCCGGCGCGCTGCAGAAACCTCCGCGGTACGTCTTCGCGATCGATCGCCGCGCCGCATTTCCCACGTTCGCCGAACCAGCTCTCGGCTGACGCGAACTCGATCGGCTCGACGTACCAGCGCAGTCCGCTGAGATGCTTGCCGTCGGGGGCGGTATCGATCGCTCCGAAACCGTAGTCCGGACCGCTCGTCCAGACGAATCGATAGACCGTCCCGTCCGTCGCTCCGTCGAATGACACCGGGTGATCTCCGCCGATCGTTCCGATCGTCCGTCCGCGATCTGTCGCGAAGCTCGACGGAAATCCATTGATCGACCAGCAACCGTCGATCGGCTGCTGCTTCGGAGTTTCCACGGCTCGTCCCCGAACCTGCACGGATTCGAGTCGGGCGAAGTGTCCGCCGGCCTCGAGGATCGTGACGCGAAGGAAGACGATGTCGCGCGGCGTAACTGCGAACAGATGCACCTCGTCGGCTGCTGGGGCCGCGAACTCCCGCTTGACCGCGGGCGCCGGCGAATGAAGTGTGGCGAGCGACGTGAAGTTCACTCCGTCGATCGACGAGTCGACCTGGATGGCACTGACGCGGAACACCGGCGCGCGCGGCGTTTTGAGTCCCACCTTTTCGACGTGCGTGAGGCCAGGCAGCGCGAAGACGATCGTCTGCTTCGAGTCGTCGGGCGGTGAGTTCCACGCGCTTTCCTCGTCGCCGTCAATCGCCCGCAGCGCCGATTGATCGAGCGTCAGCTCGGCCGTTCGCGAGACGACGGAAGCGCCGAGAGCGATGTTGAGCAGGTTGCCGCGCTCCTGAGTGTCGCGCCCCTTTTTTGGAGTGGCGGGCGTCTCCGCCGCGGGCGCCGGCTTGTGCGGCGAAGGCGGCTCTCCTCCACACGCAAGCATCAGAATCACAAACGCTGCGAAGAATCGCATCACGGCCGGTAGTCGCGGCGATCGACCACGATCTTCGTCACGTCGGCGACCTTCGTGACCGCGCCGCCCACTTTGCGCAGCAGCGACATCCGGTTGCGGCGCACGGCCTCGTCATCGACCATCACCATCACGTCTTTGAAAAACGTTTCCAGCTCCGGCGCCATCGCCGCGAACGATTCCAGCGCGCTTCGGTAACGCCGCTCGGAAATCATCTCGTCAATCTGTTCCGTGACCGCGCTGGAGAGATCGTTGAGGCGTTTTTCCGAAGGCTCCTGCAATTTCGACGGGTCGACGCGCGTGTCGCGGTGCTCGCGCGTGATGTTCTCGATCCGTTTCGCTGAATCGAGCACGGACAGGAAGTTTGCTTCATTGCGCATCGCCTTGAGTGCCTCGATGCGATCGACGAGATCGGTGAGCGAAGATGCCCAGCCCGCTTCCATGGCCGCGGCAATCTCGTCGTACGCGAAGCCATACGCGGACGCTTCGAGGATCGTGCGAACGCGCTCGCCGAAAAACGCGAGGAGGTCCTGCTTCAGTGTGGCCGCGGGCTTCAGCCCGCGATCCGGCGCACTGAAGTGCGCCTCCACACCAAGATCGACGAGCCGCTCGATTCCAATCCGAATCTGCCGCTGATCACGATTCAGCAGAATCTGCACGACCCCTTGCGCCGCGCGCCGCAATGCGAACGGATCCTTCGATCCCGACGGCTTCGTACCGATGCGGAAGAAGCCCACGAGCGTGTCGATGCGGTCGGCGAGCGAGACCACCGCGCCTGAAACCGTCCGTGGCAGCGCATCTTCAATGTTGACCGGCTGGTAGTGATCGTAGACGGCCTGCCACACGTCCGACGGCAGTCCTTCTTCGCGAGCGTAGATTCCGCCGATTCGTCCTTGCAGGTCGGTGAACTCTTTCACCATCTCGGTGCCGAGGTCCGCCTTTGCGAGACGCGCGGCTGTCACGGTGTCGCGCGACTCGATGCCGAGGTCTTTGCAGATGGCCGCGGCGATCTGCTCGATCCGGCGCGTTTTCTCGAGATAGTTGCCGAGCTTCTCCTGGAATTGCAGATGCGAGAGCGACTCGACGCGCTCCTCGAGCGTCTTCTTCCGATCGGTCTCGTAGAAAAACTTCGCATCGGCGAACCGTGCATTCGTCACGAACGAGTTTCCGTAGGCCGCGTTGCCGTCGAGATCGTTCTCGTTGTCGAGCACCGCGAGAAAGTACGGAGTCAGCTTGTTCTTCGCATCGCGGATCGGCAGCTGCTTTTGGTGCACGCGCATGACCGTGATGAGCACTTCTTCCGGCAACTCCAGATATTCGCGGCGGAACTCCGCGCGCACGACGCCCGGATATTCAGTGAGGTATTGCCACTGCGACCAGATCGACGCGTCGACCGACGGAACACCGTGCACGTCGTTGCCGAGGATGCGGGCGCGCTCGGCCATGACGTGGCGCCGGCGCATGGCGTCGACGACCACGCGCGCCAGCTCGAGCTTCGTCACATAGTCGTTGTACGAGCGCACCGCGAACGCCGCTGGCGCAAGAATCCGATGGCCGACCGTCTGGGTGCCCGACTTCACGCCAAAGATCTCGATCGGCAGGTGCTCGCCGTCGAAGACCGAAACGATCGAATGCACTGGACGGATGTACGAATGCTCGCC
>DASVHS010000274.1:0-3539 GCA_036382495.1 Thermoanaerobaculia bacterium
TGTTTCATCCCTCATCCCTCATCCCTCATCCCTCATCCCTTAAGAACATGCAAGAGACCGTAACCGCCCCCGCCCCGCTACTCGAGTTCCTGACCCGCCTCTTCCCCGACTCCTCGCGCACGACGCTTCGCCAGATGTTGCAGACAGGACGTGTCCGGGTAAATGGTGAGGCGGAGATCGATGCCAAGCGTGCGCTCGTCGCGGGCGACGACGTCGCGGTGCTGTCGCGCGCCGAGGCGGTGACGCTGCCGTCGACGCTGACGCTGTTGCACGAGGACGACGACATCATCGTCGTCATCAAGGCGAACGGGCTGCTCACCATCGCTACGGCGAGAGAAAAAGAAGATACGGCGCAGGCGTATCTCACTGAATACATGCGCCAGAAGAGCGGCGGGCGCATTCACGTCGTTCATCGTCTCGACCGCGAGACATCGGGCGTGATGGTGTTCGCGAAGAACTTCAAGGCGCGCGAAGTGTTGAAGGAGAAATTCGCCGCGCACGACATCGACCGCGTTTACGTCGCCGTCATCGAAGGACGGATGCAGCCGCCGTCGGGCACGATTCAATCGAACCTGCTCGAACGTCCCAGCCTTCGCATGGAGAGTGTCAAGCGACACCCGGAGGCGAAGCTGTCGATCACGCATTACAAGACGGCGGAGGTCTCGGCCGGCTACAGCATGCTCGAAGTGACGCTCGAGACCGGCCGCAAGAATCAGATCCGCGCGCATCTTTCGGAGAAGGGACATCCGATCGTCGGCGATCGCTTCTACGGCAGCGCCGTCAACCCCATCGGCCGCCTCGGCCTCCACGCCAAACTCCTCGGCTTTGACCATCCGTCCAGCGGCAAACACGTGAAGTTCTCCGCGCCGATCCCGAACGTGTTCCGCAACTTGTTTGGAACGAATGTCGCAAAGAAGCGTTGAAAACGAAGGGAGTTTGTATGAAACGCAAAACGATTTCCTCGCTGTTCGTGATCGGATGCCTGGCGGTCGCACCGCTGTTCGCGCAGACCACCACGACGACGACAACCACCACCACGAAGACAAAGACAAAGAAGACCACGACGTCGGTGGCGATGAAGACGCGCGTCAACAACGATGCGACGCGTCTGGCCGGCCTGCTGCGCGACGCGCAGACGACCGTCACGGTCAACGCCGATGTCTGGAAGTCCGTCGCGAACGAGGACAACTCACTCGCGAATCATCTGTACGGCGACACGAGCGGCAACGCGACGGCTCGGGCCGCCGCGAAGAATGCGCGGACTCACGTGCGCGCATTCCGTGACGCGGCGATGAACGGCGATGCAGCCGGCGCCCGCGATCACGCCAGCCAGGCGATGCAGTACGTCACCCAGTTGATCGACTGGTCTTCGTAGTTCTGAGCCCTCGCCCGCGTGCGGGAGAGGGTGGCCCTGAGCGTAGCGAACGGGCCGGGTGAGGGCCCCTCATCCGCCGCTTCGCGGCACCTTCTCCCCGCATGCGGGGAGAAGGCTCTGACGATTACACGAACGACACCGCGAGGTTCGATCCTTCTTCGCGGTAGATCGTATCGACGAAGCGGATCGTGTTCGTCTTGAGCGACATGAACAGCGACGACACGCGCATGCCGCCGCCGAAGAACCGGACGCCGCGGAGAAGGTCGCCGTCGGTCACGCCGCTCGCGCAAAAGATGATGTCGTTGCCCGACGCCAGCTCGTTTGTATCGTAGACCTTGTTGCCTTTTTCAAATCCCATCGCCTTGAGCCGGTCCTCCTGCCACTTTTCGAGTGGCTTGAGGCGCCCCTGCATGCGGCCGTTGAGGCAACGCATCGCCGCGGCGGTGAGTACGCCTTCCGGCGCGCCGCCGATGCCCATCGCGCCATGGATCCCGGTCCCGCGCACCGCTGCCGAAACGCCCGCGGACAGGTCACCGTCGGTGATCAGCTTGATGCGCGCGCCGGCCTCGCGAATCTGCGAGATCAGATCGTGGTGGCGTTCACGGTCGAGCACGATGATCGTCAGCTCATCCACATCGCGCTTGAACGCCTCGGCCATCTGCCCGAGGTTTTCGGCGACGGGTTTGTCGAGACCGACGTTGGCGGCTGCGGTCGGTCCGACGACGAGTTTTTCCATGTAGATGTCGGGCGCGTTGAGCAGTCCGCCCTTTTCCGAGGCGGCCAGCACCGCGATCGCGTTCGCGGAGCCGGTGGCGCAGAGATTCGTTCCTTCCAGCGGATCGACGGCGATGTCGATCTCCGGATAAATCTCTCCCTCGGTCCAGCCACGGCCGAGGGGCTCGCCGACGTAGAGCATCGGCGCTTTGTCGCGTTCCCCTTCGCCGATGACGATCGTGCCGCGCATCTTGAGCTTGTTCAGCTCTTCGCGCATCGATTCGACGGCCACCTGATCCGAGTATTTCCTCTTCCCGTAACCCATGGTGCGCGCCGCCGCGATGGCTGCTTTTTCGGTGACGCGCATGAATCCCAGCTCAATACTCGATTCCATGCTCTTCCTTTGACGTGATTTGAGGCGGGGGAAGCGTAGCAGAAATCGAGTGGTCCTCGGACCTCAACCGAGGCCCGAGGCCCGAGGCCCGAGGCCTTAGGTCGCTACTCGACGACGAACGTCAACTTCATGTTGCCGTGGCCCGAGCCGCAGTAGTGATCGCAGATCGCGTTGAACGTGCCGGCCTGCATGGGTGTGATCGTGACGGAGTCGGGGCGGCCTTCCGCGGCGTCGAGGTCGATCTGCAACGGTTTCAGAAACAGACCGTGGGAGTGATCGGTGCTGGTCAGAGTGATCGTGACCGGCTCGCCTTTTTTCAGATGCACGACGTTCGGCGCGAACTCGAATCGCTTTGCCTTGATCTCGATCGCCTGCGTGGTCGTCGTCGTTTCGCTCGTGAACAGCAGCAACAACAGTGTCAGTAACTTCATTAGTTTTCTCCTTTGAGCATCTGCATGACGCCTTCGGTTCCGGAGAGCTCGCGCATGGTGAGCTCGACGTCATTGACCGCGACGGGCGAGGGGCCGCTCACCGTCCGGATGCCGAGGTTGTGGAAGGGACGGGTGTTGTCGAAGGGAAGCGGTTTCTTTTCCGCGGCGGTCGGATCGGGGAACGCGAAGATCAGAGATCGCGCGGCGTAATGTTGGGCGTGCCCGATGGTGTCGTGATGCTCGGTGTGAATGTGGCCGTAGAGAACCGTGACGGCGTCGTACGGCGCGAGCACGTTCATGACGTCATCGCCGTCGCGCGTGAACCATTCCCACTCCGGCTTCAGGTCGAAAAGCGGGCGGTGCGTGAAGACGACGATCGGCGCGGTGTGCGGGTAGCGCGACAGATCCTTCTTCAGCCACGCGATCTGTTCCGCGCCGACTTCCGGCCTCGCTCTCGATACGTTGTCGAGCGCGATGAAATGCACGCCGCGGTGATCGAACGAGTAGTGCGACTCGCCGAAGTTCTGGCGGTACAGCACGCCCCCGTCGAGCGCGGCGTCGTGCTCGCCGGGAACGTGATAGCGCGTCGTCACGCGGAGGCGCGAAGAGATGTCGCGGAACGTCC
>DASVHS010000275.1:0-1646 GCA_036382495.1 Thermoanaerobaculia bacterium
GCGGCGATCTCGACTGCCGTCAGCCCCCACGTTTCGCGGCCGAACACGAGCGCGAGTCGTTCGTCTGCGCCGAGTATCTCGCCGGCAACGCGAGCGAGTTCGACAGGCGTCAACTGTTCATGAACGTGACGCGCTCGCACTGCCGTGGTGGCCACGCTCATGTTCACGTCGGTCAGAGCTTCGTCGAGCGTCGCGACGTAGCGCACCTCGCGCAGAACGTCCTCCGCACCCGCCGCCCACCACACCGACTTCTCGTCAGGTGCGTCGGGAGCCGGGCCGGCGATCACGAGGTCGCGCCACCCGAAATTCTTCATCACGCGCGCGGCGGCGCCGACGTTTCCACCCTCCTGCGGCTCGACGAGAACGACCCTGACTCTCATACCCGGCATTCCTCTTTCATCTAGACTGTTGGGGGCTCGGATTGACCCGGAGGATTCGATGACCGTCACCGCCACAAACGAGATTGGCCAGGAGCGCTCCGGCGGCGAAAATCCGCTGAAACTGAAGCGGATTCACCATGTCGAGTTCTGGTCAGGCAACGCCAAGCAATCCGCTTATTACTATCGCAAAGCGTTTGGTTTCTCGCAGATCGCTTACAGCGGACTGGAGACCGGCAACCGCACCGCGGCGTCGTACGTCCTCGCGCAGGGGAAGGTGCGCTTCGTCGTCACGTCGCCGCTCAATCCTCATCATCCGGCCGCCGAGCACATCCGTAAACATGGCGACGGAGTCTGCGACATCGCGCTGCTCGTCGATGATGCCGACTTCGCGTTCAACGAAGCGGTGAAACGCGGAGCGAAGCCGGCGATCGAGCCGCACGACGTTCACGACGAGCACGGCGCCGTCCGCCGCGCGTCGATTCACACGTACGGCGACACGATCCACACGTTCATCTCGATCAAAGACTACAAGGGCCCGTTCCTTCCCGGATATCAGACCGCGGAAGTCCGTGGCGAAGACGCCGGACTCCTTGTCGTCGATCACATCGTGGGCAACGTCGAGCTCGGAAAGATGAACGTCTGGGCCGACTTCTACAGCAAGGTGATGGGTTTCTCGCGCTACATCACGTTCGACGACAAGGACATCTCGACCGAATACAGCGCGCTGATGTCGGTCGTGATGTCGGACGACAACAAGCTCGTCAAGTTCCCGATCAACGAGCCCGCTCCCGGCCGGAAGAAGAGTCAGATCGACGAATATCTCGACTGGTACCACGGCCCGGGCGTGCAGCACGTCGCGCTCATGTGCGGCGACATCGTCGAGACCGTGACGCGCCTCAAGGCGAACGGTGTCGAATTCCTGGCGACGCCGGACTCGTATTACGCCGACTTGAAACATCGCGTCGGCGACATCGATGAGCCCATGGCCAGGCTTCGCGAGCTGAACATCCTCGTCGACCGCGACCCCGAGGGCTACCTGCTGCAACTGTTCACGAAGCCGGTGGAAGATCGCCCGACTGTGTTCTTCGAGATCATCCAGCGCAAGGGGAGCCGCGGCTTTGGCAAAGGGAACTTCAAAGCGCTGTTCGAGTCGATCGAAGCGGAGCAGGCAAAGAGGGGTAATCTTTAGTTGCCGGTGACCGGTTGCCGGTTGCCAGTGGGTTCCGGTAACCGGCAACAGGCAACCGGTAACTGACTCATGACGAT
>DASVHS010000276.1:0-2333 GCA_036382495.1 Thermoanaerobaculia bacterium
GCCCACTTCATCGTCTCACCCCGTTCAGATCGCCTCCGTTCCCTCGTTGAGAATCGAGAGGTATCCGTCATGAGCAAAGATGCGGTTCCGGCGTTTGCCGGTCAACTCGCGAGCGCGCTATTACGAAAATAGTGAAGCGACTGGCGTCAAGGGTTCCCGCGCCCGTCGCCGTCCGTGACCAATGCGATGGCCCAGCCGTCGTAGCCCTTCGTGCCGACGGTCTGCAGCACGGTGGCACTGACGCGCGGCTCCTTCGCCAGCATCTCGTTCATGCGACGGACGGCCTGCACGCTTCGGTCTTCACTTTTCGCGTCGGCGATCGCGCCATCGCGGACGACGTTGTCGGCGATGATCATCGTCCCGCGATGCGACAGCTTGAGCGACCACGAGAGGTAATCGGGATACCCGGTCTTGTCGGCATCGATGAACACGAAGTCGAACGGCTCCGCTTTTTCGGCGACGAGTTTCTTCAGTGACTCGAGTGCGGGACCGACGCGCACCTCGACTTTTTCGGCGAGGCCGGCGCGCGCGATGTTCGATCGCGCGACCGTGGCGTGCTTCTGATCGAGCTCGAGCGTGATGAGCCGCCCGCCGGCGGGCAACGCGCGCGCGAGCCAGATCGTGCTGTAGCCGCCGAGGGTGCCGATCTCGAGAATGCGCCGCGCTCCTTGCGCGCGGGCGAGAAGCATCAGCAGCTTCCCCTGATTCGCGGCGACCTGAATCGATGGCAGTCCGCCGTCGTCGCTCGCCTTCAGCGCAGCGTCGAGTGCGGAGTCCGATCCGACGAACATGTCATTGATGTAGTTGTCGACGGCGTTCCAGCGAGGGTCATCCATAGTGCAAATCGTACTGCGCCAACCTAGACTGAGGATAGGAGGTCATCGCAATGATGTCCGTCGCCCTGATCGTCGGCGCGTCCGTGATCGTCGTCGCCCTTTTCATCGTCTCGCAAATCCAGGCGAGCCAGCGCCGCGCGCAGAACAGGCAGGCCGCTCTTGCGCGAGGATGGCGAGTGGAGTCGGTGAACAACTATTCGGGAAGCACCGATGGCTTCGAATGGCGCTTTCTCACCGATGAGGGAAGTCGCCACGAGGGTAGCCAAGCCAGATGGCAATCCAACCAGCCTATCCTGCAGAACGAAGTGCTGGCCGTCTTCGCCTCGGGCGGAAGGAAGGACATCACCGTTCCGACAAACGCGCCGAAGTTTGCGGTTGCGCTGGCGGCAAGAGCGATGGGTTTTGCGATGGGAACGGACGGGGTCGATGCGACTCTGATGGCGGACGCGAAGCCGGTCATTCCTCCTGGTCCGGGACTCGAGGCTTATCTCTTCCGCGCGACGCGTCCCGAATTGATGCTGCGCGTGCTGGAGTACGGCGGTGCGGATGCGCTGAGACGTGCGGCGCGAGGCCCGAAGAAAGATTTTCTGATCTTCTCCGCCGGCCACCAGGGAACGCGGATCCTGCTGCATGGCTACCGTTATGCCCCCGACCGCATTTCCGAGATCGTCAAACTCGGCACGACACTAGGCGCCGCGATCGTGAAGGCTCAGCGTCCGGCCTGATACTTCGCGCGAGCCGCGCTGAAAAACGACGGATCGCTTTCCGCCTGTTTCACCAGCCACTCCAGAAACCTCTGGCTGTACTGGCGCGTGCCGAACAATGACTTGTGCGAGAAATCCGGGTTCGCGTCGATCGCGTGCGTATGACGGACGGAGAGGAGATCGAACTGGTTGATCGGTCGCAACGGGATGCGCTCGCGGAACGCGGCCAACAATTCTTTTTGTCGATACGGATGCGTCCTGTCGTAGTCGATCACGCGGAACGCGGGCGCGCGCGGATCGGTGACGACGCGGATCGGCGTCGCGCTCGGACTATCGGAGTCGCGCACCTCCGACGACAGCGCCGGTTGCTGCCGCGGCTGAACGACGCTCCGCACCGCGCTGAGCCATGACCGGCGATGCGCGGAGACGCGCCGGTCGATCACGCCGGCCAGGTCCTTCGTCGTCGCCGGCTCGCTCTTCGCGCCGTGCCGGACGTAGACGATTCCGTTCATGACGATCGGAACGGGCGCTTCTTCAATGATGAGAGCGACGACCGGCTTCGAGTCTTTGACCGCATCGACGATGTCAAAGTCCACATCGCCGAGCGCTGCCTTGTCGATCGGACCTTCGTCAAACACGATGACGCCGCCACCCGAATTCGCGATCGCGACGACATCCTTCACGACGCCGGCGTCAAATCTCTTCCGGAACGCGACGCGCCGGGACTCTCGCTTTGCGACCAGCGCACGCTCGAGGTTGGGGAGCATGGAGGATGTGAGTTTGAGTTTACGCC
>DASVHS010000277.1:0-1745 GCA_036382495.1 Thermoanaerobaculia bacterium
TCTCGATCTCTTCGGCGAAGTCGCCGTCCGACGTCTACTCGCTCGACGTCGTCACGGGGCAGATCACCCGCTGGACGGAGAGCGAGACGGGCGGCCTCAATCCGGAGCGCAATGCCGAGCCGCAGCTCGTCACGATGAAGAGCTTCGACGGGATGCAGATCTCCGCGTTCGTCTATCGGCCGGACCCGGTCAAGTTCCCCGGAAAACGTCCGGTCATCATCAATATTCATGGTGGACCGGAAGGTCAGAGCCTGCCGCTGTTCCAGGGTCGTTCGAACTACTGGATCAATGAGTTGGGCATCGCCATCGTCTATCCCAATGTTCGCGGATCATCGGGCTACGGCAAGACGTACATCGCCAGCGACAACGGATTCAAGCGCGAAGACACGGTCAAGGACATCGGCACCGTCATCAACTGGATCAAGAGTGATGCCAGTCTCGATGGCGATCGCATCGGCATCTACGGCGGAAGCTACGGCGGCTACATGACGCTGGCTACGGCAACGCACTACAACGATCAGATCCGCGCGTCGATCGACGTCGTCGGCATCTCGAACTTCCTCACGTTCCTGCAGAACACGTCCGGCTACCGCCGCGATCTGCGCCGCGTCGAATACGGTGATGAACGCGACGCGAAGATGAACGCGTTCCTCAAGCAGATCTCACCGATGTCGAGCGCGTCCAATATCAAGAAACCACTATTCGTCATCGCCGGCTTCAACGATCCGCGCGTGCCGTGGACCGAAGGCCAGCAGATGGTGCAGACCGTGCGCGCCAATGGCGCACCGGTGTGGTGGCTCATGGCCAAGGACGAGGGCCACGGTTTCGCGAAACGCAGCAACCAGGACTTTCAGTTCATCGCGATGACGATGTTCTGGCAGAAATACCTGCTTCAGTAGTTACAGTCAGTATGAAGTGGAAAAAACTCTTCCTCGCGCTGCTGTTCATCGGCGTCGTCATTCAGTTCATCCGGCCGGACATGGCGCCGGTGCCGGTCGATCCGAAGCACACGATTCAGGCGGTGCTCACGGTCCCGCCGAATATCGACGCCACGATCCATCGCGCCTGTTACGACTGTCACTCGAACGAGTCGCGATGGCCGTGGTACTCACAGATCTCGCCGGTGTCGTGGTGGTTGAAGAGTCACGTCAATGATGGCCGCAAGGCGCTGAATTTCTCCGAATTCGCCGCGCTTCCGAAAAAGAAGCAGATCAAGAAACTCGGCGATGCCTGCGACCAGGTGAAACAGGGCGATATGCCACTGAAAACATATCTGCCCATGCATCCGGCGGCGCATCTGACCGATGCGGACCGAGGAGCGCTCTGCACCTGGTTCACGAGTCTGAAGTAAGTTTCGTTCGCGGCGGGACGACGATCACGATCGCCGCGGCGAGCGCAAGCGCCGCGCCGGCCGTGAATGCGGCCTGCTTCGATACGTGCGCGTAGAGCTCGCCGAAGATCAGCGAGCCGGCCAGGACGCCCATCCCGCTGACGAGGTAGTAGATGCCGAAGCTCCTGCCGCGGACGCCCGCCGGCACGAGATCACTGATCAACGCGCGCTCCGCCCCTTCGCTGAACACGAACGGCAATGCGTAGAAGACGAACAGCGCGAAGAACGCGGTCACGCTTTTCGCCATCGGAAAAAAGAAGTAGGTGACCGCGTAGAGCAGCCAGCCGAATCCGACGACGTAGCGCCGCTGCATGCGATCGGATAGCGCACCGCCGTGAGTCGAAAGCAGCGACTT
>DASVHS010000278.1:0-3862 GCA_036382495.1 Thermoanaerobaculia bacterium
GAATCGGTTCGCTATCACATGGTGTCCGACGTCGAGGTCGGCGCGTTCCTTTCGTCCGGCAAGGACTCGACGTCGCTCACCGCGATCGCGCAGGAGTTCACGGACACACCGCTGCGCACGGTGACGCTGGCGTTCGATGAATACCGCGGAACACACCACGATGAAGCGCCGCTGGCCGAAGAGGTGGCGAAGCAATATGGATTCCGTCACGAGACGCGCGTTCTGACGCGCGACGAATTTCTTCGCGAGCTGCCGAACATGCGTGCAGCGATGGATCAGCCGACCACCGACGCGTTCAACTCGTACTTTGTCAGCCGGGCCGCGGCGGCGCACGGACTGAAAGTCGTGTTGTCGGGGACGGGCGGCGACGAGCTGTTCGGCGGCTACACGACGTTCCAGAAAATCCCGCGATTCGTCCGCAGCATGGCCGTGCCGTCGCGCGTGCCGCTGCTGCCGCGCGCGTTTCGCGAGCTGCATCGCGCGATCATCCGCTCCAATCCGAAATTCAGTCCGAAGAGCGGCAGCGCGTTCGAATACGGCGGGACGTACGCCGGCGCATACCTCATCAAACGTGGTTTGTTTCTGCCATGGGAACTGCCCTCCATCATCGGACTCGACGCCGCCAACGAAGGCCTCGACCGCCTCGGCATCGTCGAACAGTTTCAGGAAGCGCTCTCGGACGATCCGGGAACGGGCTGGGCGCGTGTGGCGATCCTCGAGTCGATGTTCCTTTTGCGCGATCAGCTGCTGCGCGACATCGACTGGGCGGCCATGGCCCACTCGCTCGAAGTGCGTGTTCCGCTGGTCGATATTTTTCTGCTGCACGCGATCGCGCCGACGGTGCTGCGAACACGCGGCGACCGCAAGCGCCTGCTCGTCACGTCGCCGCGCAAGCCGTTGCCGGAGGAAGTCCTGGCGCGCCGCAAGAGCGGATTCACGCTGCCGGTCAAGAAATGGCTGGGCACCGAGCGCCGCCGTTTCGGCATGCGGGACTGGGCGCTGGAGCTCTTGCGCGACGAGTTCCTTCCGCGCGCGAATGACGGGCGTTTGAGCCGGACGATCGAGCGATCGATGACCGCGGCCGCCCTCGCCGTCCCGCAGGTCTGATCAGTTCGGCACCCGAGTTGCTCTAGTGGCGACCGGAGGGTTATTGAATGCTGCTGACAATTGCCATCATTCTTGTGATTCTGTGGGCTCTCGGATTGTTTGCGTTCCATGTCACGTCCGGCCTCATTCATGTCGTGATCGTCGTCGCGATCATCGTGGCGATCCTGCATTTCGTACGGGGCGGCCGAAGGGTATAAACCTCACTCGGATCGCATATGCTCTGCCGCCGGAGGCAGGGCATGAGAGACGTTCATTCGTTCGCGCGACCGGATGAGGCAGCGGTCAGGCATCTGACCCTGAATCTGACGGTCGATTTCGAGCGCGAGCAACTCGCCGGCTCGGCGACGCTGCAGATCGATCATCGCGGCGCCGCCGAGCTCGTTCTCGACACGAACGGGCTGACGATCTCGGGCGTGACTCTCGATTCCGGCAAGGACGCCCGTTTCGCGCTCGGCGAACCGGTGAAGTATCTCGGTCGCTCGCTGACCATCCCGATCGAGAAAACGACGAAGTCGGTTCACATCGACTACACGTCATCCCCTGATGCTGCCGCGGTGCAATGGCTCACGCCGGAGCAGACCGCGGGCGGCAAACATCCGTTCCTCTTCACGCAGTCGCAGGCCATCCTCGCGCGCACATGGGTCCCGTGTCAGGACACGCCCGGCGTGCGCATGACGTACGAGGCCACGATCCGCGTTCCTCGCGGTCTGCTCGCTGTCATGAGCGCTGAGAATCCAACCGAGATGACGGACGGCCTCTATCACTTCAAGATGCCGCAGCCGATCCCGTCCTATCTCCTCGCGCTCGCCGTCGGCGATCTCGCATTCCGTCCCCTCGGCCGCAATTCGGGTGTGTACGCGGAGAAGCCGGTCATCGAGGCCGCCGCGTACGAGCTCGCCGACACGCAGAAGATGATCGAAGCGGCCGAGAAACTTTACGGACCGTACCGCTGGGGGCAGTACGACATCCTCGTCCTTCCGCCGAGCTTTCCATTCGGTGGGATGGAGAATCCGCGGCTGACGTTTGCGACGCCGACGATTCTCGCGGGCGACCGCTCACTCGTTTCGCTCGTCGCGCACGAGCTTGCGCATTCGTGGTCGGGAAATCTCGTGACGAATGCCACGTGGAACGACTTCTGGCTCAACGAAGGGTTCACGACGTATTTCGAGCGGCGCATCATGGAAGCGGTCTACGGCCGCGACTACTCGGAGATGCTCGCCCGGCTGGGCATGCAGGACCTCGAGCAGACCGTGCAGGAGCTCGGTCCCGAGAGCGCGGACACGCATCTGCTGCTCGATCTCGAGGGAAGAGATCCGGACGATGCCGCGAACAAGCTCGCGTACGAGAAGGGCTACTTCCTTCTGCGGTTGATCGAAGAGACAGTCGGACGCCAGGTCTTTGACGCGTATCTGCGCGACTACTTCGATCGCAACGCGTTCAAGTCGATGACGACGCAGGCGTTTGTCGACGACGTCAAAAAGAATCTGCAACTGCGTATCAATATCGACGAATGGGTGAACGGGCCAGGCATTCCTTCAAACGCACCACGGCCGCAGTCGAACGCATTCGAGAAAGTGGAAGAGCAGGTCCGCGCATTTCAGAGTGGAACCGCCGCGGCGAAATTGCAGACGAAGAAGTGGTCGACGCACGAGTGGATCCATTTCTTGCGTCACCTGCCTGCGAATTTGTCGCGCGAGCAGATGCAGGACCTCGACCGCGCGTTCAAATTCACGCAGAGCGGGAACTCCGAGGTGCTGCATGAGTGGCTGATGCAGGCGATCCCGAATCGGTATGACACCGCGAACGACGCGCTGGAGCGATTTCTGACGAAGCAGGGCCGACGAAAGTTTCTGAAGCCGCTGTACGCGAAACTCGCGGAAACGGAAGAGGGAAAACGGCGCGCCCGCGCGATCTACGAGAAGGCGCGGCCTACGTACCACGCCGTCTCGCGCGGTACCATCGACACAATTCTCAGGTGATGGGGTCAGGCCTGACCCCATGGAGGGTGCATGGAAACGACCGAAACCAAGTCGCTCCCGGAGAATGCTTACGCGCCGCTAGCCGAGGGTGAGGTGTACGAGCCGATGGTGCTCGCCTCCGAGAATCCGCCGGAGACGACACTGCGCTCGGTCCTGTGGGGCATCTTTCTGTGCTTCATCTTCACGGTCGCCTCGGCATATTCGGGCCTCAAAGTCGGTCAGGTCATGGAGGCAGCGATTCCGATCGCGATTCTCGCCATCGGTCTCGCGCGCGTTTATCGCCGGCGATCCTCGGTGCTCGAGAACGTCATCATCACGAGCATCGGCGGCGCTTCGGGTGCCGTCGTCGCCGGCGCGATCTTCACGCTGCCTGCGTTGTATTCACTTCATCTCAATCCTCATCCCGTTCAAACGATTTTCATCTGCGTCGCGGGCGGGTGTCTCGGCGTCCTCTTCCTGATTCCTCTGCGCCGTTATTTCGTGCGCGAAATGCATGGACGATTGCCGTACCCCGAAGCAACCGCGATCACCGAGGTGCTCGTGACGGGAGAGAAGGGCGGCTCGCAGGCGAGGCTGCTGCTGCAGGCAACAGCGATCGCCGCGGTGTACGACTTCTTCGTCACTACGTTCCAGGTCTGGAAGGAAGTCGTCGACTTTCAATTCATTCCTGCGGTGAGAGATCTCGCCGACAAAACCCGGGTTGTCGTCCGCTTCGATGCGATCAGCTTCATCCTCGGCCTCGGATACGTGATGGGTCTTCGCTCGTCGATGATTCT
>DASVHS010000279.1:0-3900 GCA_036382495.1 Thermoanaerobaculia bacterium
GCCGTCTTCGCCGCGCTGATTGCCGAACTTCGTCGCGACGACGACCTGCTTGCGGTGCCCGCGGATCGCGCGTCCGAGGAGCATCTCGTTCGTGAACGGACCGTACATGTCCGCGGTGTCGAGAAAATTGACGCCGAGGTCGAGCGCGCGATGGATCGTGGCGATCGACTGCTCGTCGTTGCGCTGTCCGTAAAACTCGGACATGCCCATGCAGCCGAGGCCGATCGCGGAAACATTTAATGTTTTGCCTAGCGAGCGAGTTTGCATGTTTCAGAATCCTGTGCAGATCACGCGCCGAGTTTAGATCGCAGATCGCGGATCGCGGATCGCAGGGAAACCGGTGGTCTCCTGCGCTCCGCCCTCTGCCCTCTGCGCTCTGTTGTTAATGTCCCGCGTACCAGTCGTAGCCCTGCTCGGCCCAGAAATCGGCGGGGCGGACGTTCGTGTATCGGATTGTGCCGATACGCTTGATGTTCTTGATGCCGTACTTCACCGGGATCGCGAGCCGCAGCGGCGCACCGTGGCCTGCCGACAACGGTTCATCGTTCAGCGCGTACGCGAGGAGTGTCTGCGGATGCATCGCGCTCTGCATGTCGAGTCCGACGTAGTAACCGCGATCGGGTGTCTCCATGCCGACGTATTGCACGCGGTCCGGTGGCGGGAACTTCGCCATGATGTCGGCGAGCCGAGTTCCGGTCCACTTCACGATCATCGACCATCCTTCGATGCAACGGAATTCTGTGATCTGTTCGCGGCGGGGAAGCGATTTGATGTCGTCGAGCGTCAGCACCACGGGCTTTGCGGCGCCTTCGACGCGCAGCTGCCACGTTGACGGATCGAAATTTGGATCGAGTCCGAGGTTGCCGTTGAGCTTCGCGGGGCGGGTGATGCGCGACGTCGGAAACGTCGGACTCAACCTCGCTTCCCTGAAGTACGCCTCGGCCACCGACTCATTCATCCGCAGGACGCGCCGCAGCGGCCAATGCAGGTAGTCCATCTGTTTGCTCGTGGTCAACCATTTCCACGCGCCGTAGCTTGTGCCTGCAGCGACTGCCGCGGTCAGGAATCCGCGACGCGACAGTCTGCTCACTTCGCGGGCGATGCGTTCATCGTTCTCCAGCTCGAGTTGACGCTGCTTTTCCGCTTCGAGTGCGAGCTCGTCTGCGAGGGAGACCAGCGGCGGTGGTGGCGGCGCCGTCTCGACCAGCGGTTCTTCGACCTGTTGCGCGTCGTCGACGGCGGGTTCGTCGATCGGTTCGTCGGTCATGTGCGCTCTCCGTCACCGCTCTGCACTTCGTATCCGATGATCATCGCCCGGAAGTTGTTCCATCCCGTCTTGATGACCTGCCCGACGTGAACGACAAAGAAGAAGACGTATCCGACGGTCAGCCAGAAGTGAAAGAACCGCGACATCGGATATCCGCCGAAGAGAGTGGTGAGCCACGAGAATTGAACGGGTTTGTAAATCGCGAGACCGGTCAGGAGCGAGCCGAGTCCCATCAGGATGACGAGCGTGTACGCGATCTGCTGCGCGCCGTTGAACTTCCGAGCCGGCGGCGGCTCTTTGCGCAAGTGCAGGTCGTGCAGAAACACGATCCACGCGTCCTTGAACGACTGTCTCGTCGGAACGAGCTCGCGCCATTCGCCGGAGAAGATCGTGTACAGGACGTACAGGACTCCGTTGATCGCGAACAGCCACATGAAAAAGAAGTGGAACGCCATCCCTTCGGCGAGACGGTTGTTGACGTGCAGCGACTTCCACACCGGCTGCGAAACGTTCATCTTCACGATCGTGTGGGTGCCGGCGCCGATGCGGTAGATCGGATACGCCCAGTAGATGAGCATTCCGCTCCAGATCATGACCGCGAGCAGCGGGAAATTGATCCAGTGGAACCAGCGAATCGCCAGGGGGTGCTTCCGCACCAGCTTCTTCATGGTTTGCCTCGAATAGTAAGGCTTCGATGCCGGCTACGAGAAAAGGTGTCAGCCCGAGCTGCGAAGACAGCGAGGAATCTGGGAGGTGGGCGTTCCCCCTCCCAGATTCCTCGCTGTCTTCGCAGCTCGGAATGACACTAATGGTGGGAAGCGAGCCTTGTTCGCGGCTCGCGACGGCCCAGCTCGTTCAGGCGCCGGACAACCCTCGCGAACAACGCCTCGCTGACGTCGTCGGCGGTCATCGAGCGGGACAGCGCGTCGACACCGCCGCCAACCCGCAGCTGCAGCTCCCGGTCGTGCGTGATCATCTGCATCATCAGATCCGACATCGCGAACTCTTTCGGCGCCGCCAGTCCCACCGTCGCGGCCGACCGCAGAACCAGTCGTCGCGTCGCAGGCGCGAGCTCTTTCACCGATCCGACGACCGTCATCTCGATATGACTGGACGCTGGTGTGATCACCGTGACGTTGCTTTGACTCGGATCGAAGTCGTCACTGGCGTCGATGATGCCGCACGTCGCGGGGAGGAACAGCTTGTCTCCGTTGTCGGGATCGAGCGTGTTGTAGATCGCGGGGCGCAGCAGCCGTCCGGAGTTGCACGCGCTGATGACGATGAAACGAACGCCGTCGGGTTGAAGCCGTTCCTGCAGCGCTCCGACCGAAATGTACGACCGCGCCGCATCGGGATCGTGGCTGTCCTGCAGCTTCAGCCCGTTGCCGTTTGTTCCGTGCGTTTCCAGGATGACGGTCCGGATCGCGCGCTCGGGCTGATCGACATTGAGCGCATGGATTCCGTCGAGCACCGCGGACCAATCGCCATTCTCGAAACACGCAAACCCGAGCGATTGGTAAAAACGGCAGTTGCCTGGGACGCTGAGGTCGGGACTGAATACGACGGCGACGCCACTGCCGAGCTCGGTGAGCCGCGCGTACGGCGCGTATGGCCACGCGCGGGCGAGGAGGACATCCGTCTCGCTCGCCGAGGCGAGTGATGCAACAACAAGCGTGAGGAAAATCGCGGCGACGACTCGCACCTGTTCAGGTTGGCTCGCAGGATGAATGCCAGGGAGGACCTTGTGAAACCAATCCTCGGACGCTTTTACGAACACACTTACGAACTCCTGCGCATCTTCACCGGCGCCATGTTCATGATCCACGGCAGCCAGAAAATCCTCGGCTGGCCCCCGCCGCAGGGTGGTCGACGGCCCCCGATCGCATCCATCATTGGCTTCTCCGGAATCCTCGAGCTCGTCTGCGGCGCGCTCGTACTCATCGGACTGTTCACGACGATCGCCGCGTTCATCGCCAGCGGCGAGATGGCGGCCGCGTACTTCATGGCCCACGCGCCGCACGGTTTCCTTCCGAACGTCAACCAGGGTGAGCCCGCGGTGCTCTACTGCTTCATTTTCCTGTTCATCGCCGCGAATGGCGGCGGAGTGTGGAGCGTCGATCGCGCGATCTTCGGAAGGAAAGCGACGGCGAGCCAGGCGGTGACAGCTACTTCGTGAGTTGACGAAGCGCCGCGCGCAACAGGACGGCGAGCTCGGCATCCGCGCCGAGCTCCTGTCGCGCCTTATCGATCGCCAGCTCGGCATCCTTCGGCCGGTAGCCGAGGTTGACGAGGGCGGATTGGACGTCGTCGTCGATGGTGCCCCGGGTCACGACCGGCGTCGTCGTTCGCGCCGACGGCAACACGAGTTTGTCTCGCAGCTCCAGGCAGATACGCTCCGCCGTTTTCTTTCCGACGCCCGGGATCGTCGCGAGCTTGCGCGCATCGCCGCGCGCGATCGCGTCGGCGAGATCCGGCGCCTCGATGCCGGAGAGAATCTTTTGCGCGAGTGTCGGTCCGATGCCGGAGATCGAGATCAGCTGCTCGAACGCGAGCTTCTCTTCGGTCGACGCAAATCCGTACAACGCCAGCGCGTCTTCGCGCACATGCGTGTAGATCTCGAGCGATGCGTCCTT
>DASVHS010000280.1:0-8350 GCA_036382495.1 Thermoanaerobaculia bacterium
CGGCCAGCGGATCGTTCGAGGATCGGCTGCTGACGATGGAGGTGATCTCGCTGAGCGGCATGTCGGTGTACATGCGCGCCACCGGGTTCATGATGGTCACGGTTTTCGTCCCGTTGCGGCTGAACCCGCTCAGCCAGAAACTCTCTGCGCTCACGCCGCCGGAGTAGACGTGGAGGTTGACCGTACCGAATTTGCTGAAGTAGGGGAACGGAGCGGCGGGGTAAGCTTGGAGCTCGAGGTGATAAGTCTTGTGGTAGATGACAGGCGCCCTCGTCTGTCCGTGGAGAGGCAGGATTGCCTGTCCTCCACTAAAAACAATAAGGGCGGCCGCGAGGGCCGCCCTTATCGGTAATTGTTTAGAACGTGGCATCGAGGAATGGCCGGAGCTTCTTCGATCGGGACGGATGACGCAGCTTGCGGAGCGCCTTCGATTCGATCTGACGGATGCGCTCGCGCGTGACATTGAACGAGCGTCCGACTTCCTCGAGCGTGTGCTCGGCACCGTCGCCGACGCCGAAGCGCATCTTCAGCACCTGCTCTTCGCGAGGCGTGAGCGTGCGCAGCACCTTCGAGGTCTGCTCCTTGAGATTCGCGACGATGACGTGGTCGATCGGTGAGATCACGCCACGGTCCTCGATGAAATCTCCAAGATGCGAATCTTCCTCTTCTCCGATCGGAGTCTCGAGCGAGATCGGCTCCTGCGCGATCTTCATGATCTTGCGGACCTTGGAGACCGGCATGTCCATCCGCTTCGCGATCTCTTCGGCCTGAGGCTCGCGACCGAGCTCCTGGACGAGAGCGCGCGACGTGCGGGTGAGCTTGTTGATCGTTTCGATCATGTGCACCGGGATGCGGATGGTGCGGGCCTGATCGGCGATGGCGCGGGTGATGGCCTGGCGGATCCACCACGTCGCGTACGTCGAGAACTTGTAGCCGCGGCGGTACTCGAACTTCTCGACCGCCTTCATGAGACCGATGTTGCCTTCCTGGATGAGGTCGAGGAACTGCAGGCCGCGGTTCGTGTACTTCTTCGCGATCGAGACGACGAGGCGGAGGTTGGCGACGATCAGTTCCTGCTTGGCCTGATCCGCTTCCTCTTCACCGGACCGGATCTCACGAATGGTCTTCTTCAGATTTTCGTGAGTCGTGCCGTAGAACATCTCCAGCTCGACGAGTTTTTCCTGGTACTTCTGCAGACGGCGGCGATAGAAGTCGCGGCGCGTCTTGTCCTTCTCGCGCTTGAGCGCCTGATCGTCCTTGCGGATCATCGCCGCGGACTGCGACAGCTCGCTGTCGATGTCCTTCAGCTTGTTGATCATGCGATTGCGCGTCTGCGGCGTGAAGTCGATCTGGCGCATGCACTCTTCGAGCTGTTCTTCGAACCTGATGAGCGAGCGCGTGTTCGTGGCCAGCGCGCGCTGCGAGAGCTTCTTCGGCTCGGCCAGCTTCACGCGCATGTCCTTGATCTTCTTGTCGATCTTGTTGATGCTTTCGAAGATCACCATGATCTCGTTGATCTTGTTGATCGTCGAGGCAGCCAGCTTCGGCTCGCCGTTGTCTTCTCCCGGCGCGACCGGCTCCTGGATGGAGTCGTCGGTCACGGCGAGGTCGATCATCTCTTTGATGACACGGCTGTCTTTCTTCGCCGCGTCGTAAATCTTGATGATCTCTTCGAGGATGATGCGATTCTGGGAGAGCGCTTTGTAGACGCGGCGCTCACCTTTTTCGATGCGCTTGGCAATCTCGACTTCGCCCTGGCGGTCGAGCAGCTTCACGGTGCCCATCTCGCGCAGGTACATGCGGACGGGGTCGTTCGTCTTGTCGACGATTCCGCTGGCGGCCGCGACGATGTCGGCCTGCACTTCTTCGCGCTGATCGACTTCTTTTTCTTCGATCGCGCCGTCGATCGTGACCAGCGCCTTGGAAGACGTGGTGACCGTCTGTTTGTCCGCGTCTTCGACCACGTCGATGCCGAGGTCGTTGAAGCGGATGTAGATCTCGTCGAGCTCTTCGGGCAGACTCGTTACTTCTTCGGGCAGGACCTCGTAAATCTCGTCATAAAGGAGGAATCCCTTTTCTTTTCCCAAAGCAATGAGCTGTTTGACCTCGACATATTTTTCTTCGACACTCAACTCGCCGACCCCCTCTTCAAAAGTGGACTCCTGTTCGAGATTCGCAGTCCGTAAGCGTGTCGTCATCGTTGTTCTCGGCTCCTCACTGCGTGGGTGCCGGGTTTCCCCTGCACAGAACCGGTTGAGACCGGCAGCCACACTCGCGGTCCCTCGAGACCTTGACTCGCTTTTCGGCAGGGCCGACCGGCGGGTCCAGGTATCGCTTTCGAGGACACTGGCGTAATCCTTTGAGGACGATAATTATTTCAGTGAGCTTGAGATACGTCCCTTCTCCGCAATGAGTTCCGACAAGCGATCTTCGTCGCCGGCTCGCTCGGCCTCCACGATCTCGCGCTGAATCTGTGATTTCCGGCGTTCCAGATAACTCTTCTCCAGGGGCCGGAGGTTTTCGTCGATACGCTGGAGAGTCTGATCGTCGACATCGTCCCGAAGTGTCAACTCGGAGAGGAGGGTGAGCTCGGCCTCGCCCTTAAGATGGGTCGCAACTGCGCCGAAATCAATAGGTTTCCCCGCGGAAAGATCATTTTTTATGATAAGGAACAACGTCCGGCACGAGGAATCCTCGAACAAATCCTCATGCACACGTTCCGCGACACTCGCCGGCAGCTTCCCTTGTAACGACGCCGCCAGGATCACTTTCTCCGCTGAGGCCGTCGGCGCCGTGAACTGACGTTCCGCCTGCGGCGCCTGCGCTTTTCCACGAACGCGCGACCAGACCACATCGAATTCGAGATGAAACGCGTCGGCGATGCGCTGCGCCGCGTCGTTGCGCACAACCGGATCGGTCACGGCGCCCAGGAGTGGGACGAAGTGCTCGACGCGTTCGGACTTGTCGCGTCCGCTGATTCGCGAAACGTCCGTTCCCCATTCCTTGAGTCCGAACGCGAAGATATCCGTCGCGTTGCCGAGGAGCTCGAGGAAGCGGTCGACGCCGTGCTTCTGGACGAGGGTGTCGGGATCTTTCTCACCCATGAGGTCGAGGACTTCGACGTGAAGACCGGCGGAGAGCAGGACCGGAGCGGCACGCAGCGTGGCGTTGCGGCCGGCGTCATCGCCGTCGTAGCAGATGACGACGCGCCGCGTGAACCGTCGCAGCAGCGATGCCTGGCCCAGTGTCAGCGAAGTTCCCATCGACGCGACGACACCGGGGACGCCGGCATGATCGATCGCGATGGCGTCGAAGTAGCCTTCGACGAGAATCGCGCGGTCGATTTTTCTCATCGCGTCTTTCGATCGATGAAGGTTGTAGAGCAGTCGTGATTTGTTGAAGATCTCCGACTCGGGCGAGTTCAGGTACTTCGGCTCGCTGCCGTCGAGCGAACGTCCGCCGAATCCGACGAGCGCGCCGGTCTCGGTGTGAATCGGAATGATGAGGCGATTGCGGAAGCGGTCGTAGAAGCCGGTCTTTTCTTTTCGCGGCGTGATGAGCCCGGCCTTCTCGAGTTTCTGTTCGCCATGTTTGCCGGCGAGCCGCCGCAGGATGTAGTCCCACGAGTCGGGCGCGTAGCCGAAGCCATACTTTGTGATGATCTCTTTCGGGACGCCGCGCTGCTGCAGATATTTCGCTGCCGTATTCTCCGGAAACCCCAGCGCCTGATGAAACGCCTCGGACGCATCGTCGATGGCTTCGAGGAGATCGTCCTTGTCGTTCTCGCGTGAGTTGCGCGTCTTGCGACGCGGCAACTCGATGCCGACGCGCGCCGCGACATGTTCGACGGCCTCGGGAAACGTGAAGCGCTCTGTCAGCGCGAGGAACTTGAAGACGTCGCCGCCGGTTCCACAGCCGAAGCAATAGAACAGGCCCTTGTCGCGGTCGACATGAAACGACGGGGTCTTCTCGCGATGAAACGGACAGAGGCCTTTGTAGCTCTTGCCGGCGAGTTTGAGCGGCGTGACCTGTCCGATGAAGTCGACGATGTCGGCCGCAGATCGGACTTGCGCGATCACAGAATCATTGAGATCTACGAGGGCCACGGTTAACGGTTAACGGTTAACGATACGCGCCTTGCGGCATTCGTTGACCGTTAACCGTTAACCGTGACTACTCATCGAGCACGGCAATCGTTGCACCATCTCCTCCTTCATTCTCAGCTCCCGGCCTCCAGGACTTTACTGCAGGATGTTTCCGCAGATATTCGCGGATCGCGGCGCGCAGCTTGCCGGTGCCGAAGCCGTGGATGATGCGGACGGCTGATTTACCTTCGAGTAGTGCGCGATCGAGGAACTTGTCGGATTCTTCGAGGGCGTCGTCGACGCGCTGGCCGATGAGGTTCAGCTCGGCGGCGTTCTGAGGAACTACGTCGGAAGATCGCGGATCGCGGATCGCAGATCGCTGCGATTTCCCCTGCGATGGGCGATCTGCACTCTGCGATCTGACGGGCACGAGATCCTTCACTTCCATCGTCATGCGTTTGCCGTTGACGTTGAGGATCGCCTTCGTCCCGTCGATCGAGACGACTTCGCCGGTCACCTTGAACCGGCGATGTTCGGCGCGCTCGCCAACGCGGACTTCGCGTTGCTCCGCGGGTGCGAACTCGATCGCGGAGTCGATCGGCTTGAGCAGTGAGCTGACGACTTCCTTCGCGTTCACGTTCGCTTTCGACTGGCGAAGGTTCTTGATTTCCGCCGTGACCTGGCGCGCGACGTCGTCTTTCAATCGCTCCAGCTCTTCGCGGAACGACGAGCCGACGCGCGCACGTTCCGCCTCGAGTTTCGTCGTCGCGTCCGCGACTCGCTGTTGCGCGGATTGCAGTTCTGCGCGCTCGACTCCGAGCTGATCGCGTTCGGCGAGGACCTCACTCATGCGCTTCTGCAGTTCGGCAAGCAAATGATCGCTCTCGCCGTAACGATCGCCGAGCCGTTCGCGGGCGGCCGCGATGATGGGCGAGGGGAGGCCGATCATTTCCGCGACGTCGATGGCGCGGCTGCGGCCGGGGACGCCGACGACCATCCGATACGTCGGCTGATGCGTCGCCGAGTCAAACTCCATCGACGCGTTGACGATGCGCTTGTCGTCGACAGCGAATCCTTTCAACGCCGACAGATGCGTCGTCACGATCAGAAACGCGCCGATCTCGAGCAGATGTTCGATCGTCGCCGCCGCGAGCGCGGCGCCTTCTTCGGGATCGGTGCCGGATCCGAGCTCGTCGAGCAGCACGAGCGACCGATTCGTCGCCTTCGTGACGATCCGCTTCAATCGCATCAGGTACGCGGAGAACGTCGACAGATGTTCGAGGACGCTCTGATCGTCGCCGATCAGGACGTAAAGCGAGTCGACGACCGGAATCGTCGTGCCGTCCGACGCGGGAACGGGAAGGCCGCTCATCGCCATCGCCACGAGAAGTCCGGCCGTCTTCAGGGCGACCGTCTTGCCGCCGGCGTTCGGTCCGCTGATGACGAGCGCACATGCGTTGCGATCGAGCTCGATCGTGATGGGGATGACTTTGCGGTCCGACGGCTCTTCCTCGAACGCCGCCTCGCGCGCGGTGGCGAGACGCTCATCGAGCAGCGGATGGCGTCCATCGATGATGCGAAGCTCGCTATCGGAGAACAGCGGGCGCTTCGCATCCGTGGCGACGGCGAACAATGCACACGCCTGCAGCGCATCGAATTCGCCCCCGACGTTCACGCCTTCGCGAATGTCGGCCGCATCCGTGAACAGAAGTCCGGAGATGTACTGCGTGATGCGCGCGATCTCTTCGCGCTCCTGAATGAGCAGATCGGCCAGATCGTTGTTCAGCTCCACGGCCGCCATCGGCTCGATGAAGAACGATGCGCCGGAGCCGGAGCGCTCGTGCAGGATGCCGGGAACGGCATTGCGGCGATCGGCGCGGACAGGGATGCAGTACCGATCGGCGCGCAGAACGATGAGTGGTTCCTGAATCGCGTCGGCGTTGCGATTCATCACATCGTTCAGCAGCCGTTGCACGGCCGTGCGCTTCGCGTGGATCTTCGTGCGGATCGAGCGCAACTCGACCGACGCTTCTTCTTTCAGCTTGCCGTCGCGCGTGAAGAACTTGCTGGTCTTCGACACGAGCTCGCCGAGGTCGGGGATGGTGGTGGCGAGCTGGATGAGGTGAGGGTAGTCGTCGCCGCGCACGAACGTCTCGCGGATCGACTGCGTCGCCCGCGCAGCGCGAACGACCTGCCACGCTTCATCGAGCTCGAGCACGCTCTCGCGAGCGAACAGCGATCCAACATCGGTGAGCCCTGCGAGAGGCAGCAATCCGTCGCGGTGATAGAAGCGCTGCATCTCGGCGAGTTGCGCGTGGGCGAGCTCGCATTCCTGCGCCGTCCGCAACGGACGGCGTTGCGCCACGGCCTCTTTGCCCGGCGCGCTCTTCGCCTCCATGGCGATGAGGGTCAGGACGCGTTCGAATTCGAGTGTGTGGAGGTCGGACTGCACTTATCGATGCAAAACAAAAAGGACCCGGGATTTCGTCCCGGGTCCCTGTGATCTACAGACCGTAGTTCCGGATCAGTATCCGGTACGACGTTCTTCGGCAAGTTTCCGCAGCACCTTCTTACGCGCTGCAATGGCTTTTCTCTTCCGCTTCGTGCTCGGTTTCTCGTAATGCTGGCGCTTCTTCAACTCAGAGAGGATCCCCGACTTCTCGCACTTACGCTTGAAACGGCGCAGTGCATTCTCGAACGTCTCGTCTTCTTTGACGTGAACGAGAGGCATTTTCCCCAATCCCCCCCTTCTTCTTCAGATGGATTGCTGAGGTACCGCAGGCGTGATCATTTTAAAGTTCAGCGGCGAGTGCGGTCAACGTACGTTTTCGCGAATTCCGCAATCTGCGACGGTTCAACCTCGTGATGAGGCCGTTGCATTCCGCGTGCTTTAAGTGCTTGATAACACGGGTCTAGGCCGTGACCAGCCGCTCGACCCGGGCGATGATCGCGTCGATGGCGACCATGTTTTCGCCGCCTTCCGGGATGATCAGGTCCGCATAGCGCTTGGACGGCTCGACGAACTCCTCATGCATCGGCCGTACGGTGTGGAGGTACTGATCGACAACGGACTCGAGCGTTCGTCCACGAGTCTGGATGTCCCGCACCAGGCGCCGCACGAAACGGATGTCGGCAGGCGTATCCACGAACAATTTGATGTCGATCCGCTTGCGCAACTCGGTTTCAGCGAGCACGAGAATTCCTTCGACGATGATCACCTTGCGCGGCTCGACGCGCTGTGTCTCCACCCGGCGTGAGTGCGTCTTGAAGTCGTAAAGCGGGATCTCGACGGACGACCCTTTGCACAGAACGTCGACGTGGCGCACGAGCAGTTCGGTCTCGAGCGAGTCGGGATGATCGAAGTTGATCTTGTGCCGCTCGTTCGGAGTCAGCGCATCGAAGTTGCGGTAATACGAGTCGTGCGCGATCCACTCGATGCGGTCCTTGCCGACGCGGTCGTAAATCGCGCGCGCGACGGTCGTCTTCCCCGAACCGGTGCCGCCGGCAATGCCGATGATGACGGGACGCATTAACCGCCCGACGACTCCTCGATCTCGGCTTCCGTCAAGAAGTCCGTCGGATCGTCGTTGCCGCACGTCTGGCAAACGGCCGTCAGGAGCTTGCCTTTGGAATCGTGCTCGAACTGATACGTCGGAGTCTCGCACTGAAGACAGATCAGGTATTCAGGCTCGTCCATGAGGCGGAAAGGATAACTCACTGGGCGGGAGCAAGGGGAGCGCCCAGGGTGGGTTGGACGAAACGCGCCACGTTCGTCGCGTTCTCGATGACCGAGGCGTAGACGTAGGTGTCGGGTGACGCCGCTTCGACGACGACGGCGAAGTGATCGCCGTCCGTGATCAGGGGAAAGGCGGACTGGATGGACATGTGCCACAGCGCGTTCGACGGCAGCGAGATTCGTGTGACAGCGAGGTTGCGGCCGGGAACATGTTGCAGCGCGAGCGTGAAGTCCGCCGTCGTCGGGCCGAGGTTCACGAGGCCGAGGTTGGTGCGGTAGTCGCTGCTGAAGGAGAGCTCGCGAAGGAGGCGCACCGGAAAGTACGTCGAGCCATAGCTGATCGCGATCGGCTGCGGCGTGAACGCATCGGTTCCGCGCGTGCCGTACGCGGCGGCAAACACTGTGACCGAGCGGCGCGCATTCGTCTGCACCACGAGTGGAGACAGCCCGTTCTCGACGCCGAGCGCCGCGGCGACGTCGGTGAGGTGCAACGTCGCCCCCGCTTCCATCGGCAGCATCACGAAATTCG
>DASVHS010000281.1:0-8062 GCA_036382495.1 Thermoanaerobaculia bacterium
TCCGCGATCTGCGCCGCGCTTCCGATCAATCCTGTGCGAAGTCCTCGATTCGACACGGAGTAGTCCTCGAGCGACACCTTCTGATCGAGTTTCGTTCCGGAGAGCCACTGCTCATAGTTCGCGAACCCGCGGGCACTGGCGTTCACATTCGTGATGCGATCGATTTCGCAGCGGACTTCTGCGTCACTCTCTCGACACACGACGAATCCAGCGACGCCGAAGATCAGCGGCGCCTTCTCCGGCGCAAGCCTCTCGCGCCGGCGGCGCAGGTCGTCGATCTTCGGCGCGAGCCGGTCGACGGGATCGCCGTGCATGACGTACGCATCGGCGACGCGCGCGATCAGGTCCTTCGCCGCTTCCGACTCTCCGCCGGCGTAGATCAGCGGCCGCGGTTTCGGCTTCGGCTCGAGGATCGCGTCGCGGATTGTGTACAGCTTTCCCTCGTGACTGAATCGCGGCTGCGTCCACAGTCCATCGATCACCTCGAGCCATTCCGCCGTGCGCTCGTAACGCACATCGTGATCGTCGAATGGAACGCCGTATTGCAGCGCTTCGTCTCTCCACCACGACGACACGACGTTCAGCGACAACCGTCCGCCGCTGATGTGATCGATGTTCGCGGCATGTTTCGCAAACTGCGCCGGGTGATGAAACGTCGGGCGAACCGCGACCATCAATTCCAGTCTGCGCGTCACGCTTGCCAGCGCCGCTGCAGTCGTCCACGCATCGAGACTCGGTTCCGAGGGACCTTTGATGTCGTTCAGATTCAATTCGGCCAGCAGCGTCAGATCGAACCCGATCTCTTCGCTGCGCACGGCGAGATCGCGCACGTAGCGCCAGCTCGCTTCCATCCGCTCGTCGTCGACGTTGCGCAGCCAGCCGCCGAACATCGGCATCCAGTAACCGAAGCGCAGTGTCATGACGCCGCCCTTCGTTCGAGCGCGTCGACGAGACGCGACGTCGGATCGAAGCCGAGGACCGTCTGCGGTTCGGCGACGAAGTTGGAGAGTGCGTTGATGTCGTAGAAGTAGAGCTGGCCGTCGCGCTCGCTCTCCAGGTATTCGATTCCGCCGACGTCGATGTGCGCCGCCGCCGCAACTCGTTCGACTGCGCTGACGATGTGCGCGGGCGGATCGAATCGCTCCACCGTCAGACCTTTCTTCACCGCATCGACCGGGCACGCTGCCGACGTGAGCTCGCGTCCGTCCGTGGAGCGGCAGATGTCTGCCGGGCACAAGTCGAACCCGCCTTCGTCGCCGAGGTGGACGCGGATGCCGTAGAGGTATTTGTGCTCTAGGGTTTCGACGCGCACGATGCTGCGTCCTTTCGGCGGGTGGTACTCCTGCAGGAGGATCGTTCCGTCGAGACTCCCTTCGAACTGCGGATCCTCCGACGCCGCGACGAGCGAGCGAAAGTCATCGAAGCGGCGAATGCCGGCGCCGCTTCCGCCGATGTTCGGCTTCACGATCAGCGGGAACACGAGTCCGTCCGCGACGATCGGCAGCAGCGACGGATGGTTCACGACCCGCGTTCGCGGAACGGGAAGTCCGAGTTGCTTGAGCAGCGAGACCTGCAGCGCCTTGCTCGTCTCGAATCGATAGGCAGCGGCGCCGTTGAAGACGTTGATCTGCTGCTGCTCGAGGTGGCCCAGGTAGTCGTGGGTGTAGAAGATGGCGGCGCCGCGGCCGCGTTTCCACGCCGAGGGACTCATCCGGTTGAACACGAGCGCCGGACGGTTGCCGTTGCGCGGAGGCTCGCTCGGATCGAATCGATGTTGGCCGGCGTCGACGAGGGTATACGGCGTCTCGCGCCGGTCGAGCTCATGGAAAAGCGGCCGGAACCAGTTCGGGTGTTCGTAGTAAATCGTGATGGGACGCTGCGTCGCTGCCATTTCGGTTTCCTTTCCCGGATCCCGGACGGCGCGTCATTGCAGGCAGTAAAAAACCCGCGACGGCGAGCCGTTGCGGGTTGGATGTTGTTGCGATTGTGTTGATGTTTGTCGCTACACACTCCGTCCCGCGTGTGGCATACAACACATGCAGGCGAAGTTTCCGGCGAACATTGGACGAGGGTTATACGCGCGGGACGGACGAAGCGCAAGTCACGAACATGTGACGCGGTTCTGTGTGGCGACGGGCTTCAGCCCGCCGAACCGGCGCACTGAAGTGCGCCTCCACACAGAAGAAGTCTTACGGCACCGGACAGACGCCGTGCAGCATCTGCCAGATGAACGAGCCGGCGATCGCCATGATGACGAGTGCGTAGAGAGGGAGCAGGCGGCGGAGGTTGACCATCACTCACCATAATCGCGGCGCGGGTGAAACTGTTCCTTCGACGGCAGCAGCAGCAACTGGCCGTCGAACGGGAGCAGCGCTGCATCCTCGACGCTGATGTGGATCCGGTACTCGTTGTCGTAGCTCAGAATATTGGCGTCGAACGCACGATGGTGGGTTGCGCAGAGGGCGATTCCCTCGCTGACTTCGATCCCGGGCTTTGGATCGCGCTCGTTCGTGACATGCGCGGCGTCGAGAAGGGCTCGGACGTGGAGTCCGCAGACGGCGCATCGATCGCGATACGCGTCGAGCACGGCGTTGCGGAAACGCGCTTCGTAAAGCCGGCGCTGGACCGACGTAATCGCGTAGCTCTTCGTCAGCTCGCGGATCTCGCCGGGACTCTGCGGCGTGCGCATGACGTGAAGCTCCAGCTGACGGCCCGCCGGAGCGGGCGTGATGATCTCGCCCGGCTTCTGTTCGGAGAGATCGACGGCGAAGCATCGCGAGCGGTCGTTCCAGCCGGTGACGTACACCGGCGCAAAGATCACGTACTCGGTGAGAGGCCTCTTCTTCACCTGCAAAAAATAAATGAGCGGCAGCTCCGCCTCGGCCGCACGCTTGAGGGCGGCGTTGTCGGAGTCGCGTGAGACGAAATCGTAGAGGACGCGGCTGCCTTCGATCGTGTCCTGAGCGTGCTCGGAGAGAATCGTCGTCGTGATCGAAAGCGGCTCGGTCAGTTGTGCCGGCTTGAAGATGCCCTGCTGACCTTTCAGATGGACGCGGAACTGCCGCAGCTCCGACGCGGGGACGGCGACCCATCGTTCGCGCAGCGCACGCACGAAGTTGATGGCGTCGAGACGGAGACGCGTCTCGTCGAGCACAATGGCATCCTAGCTCGACTCATGGCTCGCATCCGCACAATCGACGGCCGCCTGGAGATCCGCATCCGCCATTACGCGATGCGGTTCCTCTGCCTCGTCCTGTTCATCGTCTCGATCGTCGGGTTCAACAACCCGAAGCAGCCGGACGGGACGATGATCGGGATCGGATTTTTCGTCGCCACCGTGCTCCTTCTGCTCGCGACGCGTTCCGTGACGATCGAGCTCGATCGTGCGTCGGACAGGTTCTCCGTCCGCTATGGCGGCATCCTCTTCGGAGTTCCGAAGAAGGTGATCGAGCGGCCGCTCCACGACTTGCGGTTCGCATCAACGCAGACGAGTTCCGGATCGGGTCTGACTCGCACCAGTCGTGGACCTTCGAGTCGCCTCGTGTTCGTCTGTGAGGGCGATGAAAAGATCCCATTGACGCGTTTCTTCAGCGGCGGCGATATGGGCGAACATCACCAGATGGAGCAGAGCGTCAACGACTTCCTCAAACACCACAAATGACCTCGACCTTTCTCGCCCTCGGCGACTCGTACACGATTGGCGAAGGTGTGACCGCGGTTGAGCGGTGGCCCAATCAGCTCGTCGCCGCGTTGCGCAAGCGCGGCGTCGACATCGCGGAGCCGCGGATCATCGCGAAGACTGGCTGGACGACAGACGAACTGAACGCGGCGATCGATGGAGAGGGGGTGCGGGACTCGTTTGATCTCGTCACGCTGCTCATCGGCGTCAACAATCAATATCGCGGTCGCGATCTGGAAAACTATCGCGTCGAGTGCGGGTCGCTGCTCCAGCGTGCGATTCACTTCGCCGGCGGCGATGCGCGGCGAGTGATCGTCGTTTCGATTCCGGATTGGGGAGTGACGACGTTCGCTGTGGGACGCGATCGTGCGCGGATCGCGGCGGAAATCGAGGCGTTCAATCGGATCAATCGTGATGTGACAAGGCAGGCCGGCGCGCGCTACGCCGACGTGACTCCGATGTCGCGCGAAGGAGCGTCGATGGTCGTCAGCGACGGTTTGCATCCATCCGCAGCGATGTATGCCCGCTGGACCGCTGCGATTCTTCCGGAGGCGATGGCTGTCCTCGGTGGCGGCTCAGGAGTAACGGACGTATCTTGATGGCAGATCGTGTCCGAAAAACCGGTGGTGCTCGTCGTCGACGACAACGAAATGTTGCGCAAGCTGCTCGTCGTCGAGTTGACGAACGACGGCCGTTTCCGCATCGAGCAGGCCTCGACCGGTGCTGAGGGAATCGAAAAGGCCGTGTCGACGAATTGTTCGGTGATCATCCTCGACATGATGCTTCCCGACACGGACGGGTTGCAGTTCATCGACAGACTGCGCATCGCGCGGCCGGATGATCCGCCGTCGGTCATCGTCATCACCGCCGCGCCGACCACGTTGATCTCCGACTCGATGATTGAAGCGCCGTACCGCGGTCTCGTCAGTGCCGTGTTCCGCAAGCCGTTCGATCACGCCAAACTGCGCGAGACGGTCGCGTTCTGCGTGGGCAAGTAGCTTCTGTCATTCCGAGTCGCGAAGACGGCGAGGAATCTGGGCGGGGGAAGACCCTCTCGTCCGCCGCCCAGATTCCTCGCGCTCTTGCGGCGCTCGGAATGACAACTACGGTTTTTTCTTCTTCGGCTGATCCTTCGGCGGATCGATGTGGAACCAGCGGCGGAACCGCGACGGCTTCTTGTCCGGTTCCTTCGGCTTCTCGGAGGGCGGCTTCGTTGCCGTGACGGTCATCCGGGTACGCGAGGCGTTTGCCTTCTCCAGTGCGACGTTCGCGTCGTCGAGCTCCGTCTTCGCCGCCGGGCTGTTCGGATATCGGGCGAGATAGGCCTGGTACGCGGCGATTCCATCCTCGAATTTTCCGGAGAGGATGAGACCGCGTGCGGCGCGAAGCTGCTGCCTCTTCGCGGAGAGCGCACGGATCTGGGTCGGGCTGTACGAGATGGCCGGACGCGGATCGGTCTGCGCGCGGATTGCGATCGCCATCGCGGCAGGGAACGCCAGTGCGACGGCGATGATCGTCCAGAACGCTGCTGCGGGGATCGTCGTGTTGAGCGGCGAAGGCCGCGCACCGGCGCGCGGCGTCGCGTCATTGAAGTCGGGCTCGGTGTTGCTCGGCGGCAACGTGCCCTGCTCGGCGAGTTTCGCGCGCGAAGCCGCCAGCGTGGAGTTGCCTTCGTCGATCGGCGCGCCGGTCGTCTCCGCTTTCTCCGGCGCGATCAGTCCGCTTTCCTGCCGGATCCTGTACAGCTCATCGAGTGCTTCGACCGCGGAACTGAAGCGCTCGTCGGGCGCCTTCGCAAAAAGGCGCGCAACGAAGGGCGAAAGCACCGCCGGCACCTCGCCGTTCACCTCGTGCATCGGTTTCGGGTTCAGCTCCACGACGTTGCGGAGGATCCCGGTGACGTCGGACGCACCGAACGCCTTCACGCCGGTCAGCATCTCGTACAACACGGCGCCGACCGAGAACAGATCGGAGCGCACTGTCACGGGCTGGCACTTCACCTGCTCCGGTGACATGTAGCTCGGCGTTCCGAGCATTTCGCCGACGGCGGTGAGATTCGAATCGACCGGACGGGCGATGCCGAAGTCGGCGATCTTCGCTTCACCGTTCGAGGTCAGAAGGATGTTCGCGGGTTTGATGTCGCGATGGACGATGCCCTTGGCGTGCGCGTAGGCGAGTCCGCGCAGGATCCCTTCGAAGATCCGGATCGACTCGTCGATCGGCAGCGGCTTGTGCTTGCGCATGTGATCGCGCAGGTTCTCGCCTTCGACGTATTCGGTGGCCAGCCAGGCGATGACATTGTTCTCGTATCCCGGCTCGTACAACGTGACGATGTTCGGATGCTGAAGCGCACCGCAGAGCTCCGCCTCGCGCTGGAGTCGTTTGTAAAACTCGTTCGCCTCGCTCTCGTCATCGAACTTCTCATTGATATGGACGGTTTTGAGCGCGACTTTGCGGCCGATGCGGCGGTCCTTCGCGAGATACACCATCCCCATCGCGCCGCGTCCGAGAACGGATTCGACGTCGTAGTGCCCGAAGTTCTGGGGTGGGGTCGGGGCGACTTCCGCCATCGGTTGCGTGATCCTAGCAGACCGGCTTGCATGAGGACTGTGACCCGTTACCGATTGCGGGTTGCCCTTTACCGGTTACCGGTTACCCGTTACCGGGCCGATCCGTAGCAGCGCCGTGAGAATCGCCGCCAGTTGTTCTACACTCCGCCGATTTTCCATGACGACCACTGACGCCCCCCGTTCGCTGAATTTCATCGAGGAGATCATCGAGGAAGACCTCCGCACGGGCAGGCAAAAAACGGTGACAACGCGCTTCCCGCCGGAGCCGAACGGTTATCTCCACATCGGCCACGCGAAGTCCATCTGCCTCAACTTCGGCGTCGCGAACGAGTACGGAGGTCACTGCAACCTCCGCTTCGACGATACGAATCCGGCAAAGGAAAACATCGAGTACGCGAACTCGATCATCGAGGATGTGGGATGGCTCGGCTTCTCGTGGGGCGAGAACCTGTTTCACGCCGCCGACTACTTCGATCAGGTCTATGAGTGGGCCGAGTTCCTCATCAAAGCGGGCAAGGCGTTCGTCGACAGCGCCACCGCCGACGAGATCCGGGCGTTGCGCGGCTCGCTGACCGAGCCGGGGCAGAACAGTCCGTACCGCGATCGGACGGTCGAAGAGAATCTCGATCTCTTTCGGCGCATGCGGGCCGGCGAGTTTCCCGACGGCGCACACGTGCTGCGCGCGAAGATCGACATGTCGTCGCCGAATGTGAACATGCGCGATCCGGTGCTCTACCGCATCCGGCACGAAACGCATCACCGCACCGGCGACAAGTGGTGCATCTATCCGATGTACGACTTCGCTCATCCGCTGTCGGACGCGATCGAGCACGTGACGCACTCGCTCTGCACACTGGAGTTCGAAGATCACAGGCCGCTCTACGACTGGCTGATCGAGATGCTGCCCGTGCCGTCGCGTCCGGAGCAGATCGAGTTCGCGCGGCTCAACCTCAGTTACACGGTGATGAGCAAGCGCAAGTTGTTGCGGCTCGTCGAAGACGATCACGTTCGCGGCTGGGACGACCCGCGCATGCCGACGCTGGCCGGCCTGCGCCGCCGCGGCTACACGCCGGCGTCGATCCGCAACTTCTGCGATCGCGTCGGCGTCGCGAAACGCGAGAACGTGATCGACGTCGCTCTCCTCGAGTTCAGCGTCCGCGAGGACCTCAACAGGATCGCTCCGCGCGTGATGGGAGTCCTTCGTCCGCTGAAAGTCGTCATCGAGAATTACCTCGAGGGTGCCGGCGAGGAGTTCGTCACGCCGAACAATCCGGAGGACGAGTCCATGGGCTCACGCCGCGTCCCGTTCTCGAAGACGATCTTCATCGAGCACGACGACTTCATGGAGGATCCGCCGAAGAAATTCTTCCGGCTGGCGCCCGGGCGTGAAGTGCGCCTGCGAAGCGCGTACTTCATCACTTGCACGAACGTCGTCAAAGATTCGGCGGGCAACATCGTCGAACTGCGCGCGACGTACGATCCGGCGACACGTGGCGGTGACGCACCCGATGGGCGCAAACCGAAGGCGACGCTGCACTGGGTGTCCGCCGATCATGCGATCGACTGCGAGGTGCGCCTTTACGATCGCCTGTTCAAGAGCGAGGACCCGGAAGGCAGCGGCGACTTCATCGCTGACATGAACCCGCAAGCGCTCGAAGTCATCGAGCACGCGAAGCTGGAACCGTCGGTGGGTGGCGCGATCCCGCTGACGCGCTTTCAGTTCGAGAGGCTGGGCTATTTTTGCGTGGACGCCGATTCGCCAGGCGGCAGGCTTGTATTCAACCGCACGGCGACATTGAAGGATTCGTGGACC
>DASVHS010000282.1:0-3587 GCA_036382495.1 Thermoanaerobaculia bacterium
CTGTTCCATACGCACTCTCGTCTCGTTCAAAGCGCTCGCCGCGGCCGCCTGCTGTGCCTGGGCAAGATGCAGCGCATGCTGAGGAACCGCCGCGTCGAGACGGGCCAGAACCTGCCCCGGCATAACCCGCATCCCTTCTTCGACGTACACATCGGTGACGCGACCTGTGAACTTTGATGACACCGTTGCTGCGCGCCGGGCTGTGACGTACCCGGTCGCGTTCAGCACGGTGGCCTGCGCCTGTCCGTGAACGGCGCGCGCAGGCACGACGCGAACGCTAGCGCGCGCCGGACGAGCGATGAGCCAGATGATGAGTGCGACGACGATGATGACGGCGACTCCGGCGGCGAGCCACCACGGCTTCCGCTCGCGGGTGGTTCCCACGTCGCGCTGGATGCGCAGACTGTCGAGACTCGCTTTGTCGATGGCCATGGAAACCTGGAGGGTAAGTTTAGTCGTTGTTACAAAGTGTGACGAAGTGGCAAGGGTCCGTTACCGCGGCGGCACGAGCGGTGTTGCCGTGCGAACATCTGCGTCGATCCTCCATCACATGCATCGATCATGAATCGCTTCCGCCGATCGATCCTCTGGCTCGTGCTGCTCGTCGTCGTGCCGCTCGGCGCGTTGACTGTGATGCAGTACAACTTCCTGCGATCGCTTCAGCTCACGACGGCGCAGGCGGAGCGCAACTGGCTGCGCAGCTCGCTCGAGGAAGTCACTCACGACATCGAGAACAACTACCGGATGGCCAGCGAGCGCGCGCTGTCCGTGCCCGCCGAAACGCTCGCCGACGTCGAGATGCTGACGAAGCACATTCGCGAGACGGGCGTGCCCGGCGCGCGAACGTTTTTCGCGATCCGTTACGACGACAACCGCGCCGAATGGGGCTTCTTCGATCCACAGGGTGGTGAGAAGACGCCGGCGACGGAAGAAGAAGTCGAGGCCGTCAAACTCGCCACCGTTTCGTGGCACGTCGCGCACAAGATGCAGCGGATCATCTCCCAGGTGGCGCTACACGTCGATGAACGCGATCCAACCAACCGCATCATCATGCGTCCCGTTCTCGACGAGGGCATGCGCGTCGTCGGCGTCATCGGCGTCGTGCTCGACGAAGACCTCGGTCGTGCGGCGATGGTGAACGTCGGCTCGGCGACGCTGCGCCGCCGCTATCACGGCAACGACATGCTCTTCCGGATCGGCCGCCAGTTTGCCTCCGACCACGGCTTCATCACCCAGCCCCTCGGCTTCGTGTTCACGAACTGGCGTGCGGGCGTGCGCGACCACTCGGCGACGCCGGAGCAGATCGCCGAAACGAGCTTCCGCGCGAACGTTCTATGGACCGGCGCGATGTCGCTGATGCTGTTCGGCGCGATCGCACTTGCTGTGCAGGCGCTGGCGAGGCAGATGAAGCTGTCGCAGATGAAAAGCGATTTCGTTTCGAATGTCTCGCACGAGCTGCGCACGCCGCTCGCGTCCATCCGCGTCTTCGGCGAATACATGCGGCTGGGGCGAGTGACGCGGCCGGACAAGATCGTCGAATATGGTGACTACATCGAGGCGGAAAGCCGCCGGCTCACGCAGCTCATCAACAATATCCTCGACTTCTCGCGCATCGAGTCGGCCGAGAAGAGCTACAAATTCTGCGAGACGAACATCGTCGATCTCGTGCAGCACACGACCGAGGGGTTCCTGGTGCCGCTGCGTGACAACGGGGTGATCGTCGACTTCCACGCGCCGTCGCAGCCGGTGCCGCCCATCTCCGTCGATCGTGACGCAATCTCGCAGGCGCTTCTCAACCTGCTCGACAACGCCGTCAAGTATTCGCCCGACCGGAAGCAGATCGACGTCACCGTCGAACCGTCGGAGACACACGTGACGATCTCGATCCGCGATCGTGGAATCGGCATCCCGCAGGCCGAGCAGCGCAAAATCTTCGAGAAGTTCTATCGGGCCGGCTCGTCGCTCGTCCATGAAGTTCGCGGCAGCGGACTCGGGCTGGCGATCGTGCGCCACGTCGTCGACGCGCACGGCGGGCGGGTGGAGGTGCGCAGCGAGCCGGGTGAGGGGAGCACGTTCCGGATCATCCTGCCGATCGCGGATGTCATCCCGAGCGGAGCGAGGGACCCGGGTGTGGCGAGCGGCACGCTACTCACTCCCAAGGAGCAGCAGTCATGACAACGATCTTCATCGTTGAAGACGATCCGGCGATGACCGTGGCCTTGCGCGACGGCTTCGAGTTCGAAAAGTACACCGTCGACATGGCCAACGACGGCGAACAGGCGATGCGCATGGCCGCGCGCGGCCGTTACGACGTGATCATCCTCGACGTCATGCTGCCGAAGAAGAGTGGATTCGACATCTGCAAAGAGCTGCGCGAGAAGGGCAACAACACGCCGATCATCATGCTGACCGCGCGCGGCCAGGAGATCGACAAGATCGTCGGACTGAAACTCGGCGCCGACGATTACGTCACGAAGCCGTTCAGCTTCATCGAGCTGCTTGCGCGCGTCGAGGCAGTGATGCGCCGCGCGCAGCGCAGGAAAGCCGCCGATCAGGTCTCATTCGGCGAAGTGAAGCTCGACTTCCGGACGTATCAGGCCACGAAGTCGGCGCAGCCGCTCGAGCTGACACCGCGCGAGTTCTCGATCCTCCGTTACTTCCTCGATCATCCGAATGAAGTCGTCAGCCGCGAGACCCTGCTCAATCATGTCTGGGGCTACGATCCGAGCGCGTTCACGCGAACGGTCGACACGCACATGGCCCGACTGCGGCAGAAGATCGAACCGACTCCCGCCGAGCCGCGCCATCTGATCACGGTGCATCGCGTCGGCTACAAGTTCGTGCCGTAGTCGCGATCAACCCATCTTCGCGAGCACGCCGACGATCAGCTGCGTGAACTGTTTCTCCACACGCGCAGTCGTTTCCATCACTTCTTCGTGCCCGAGCTTCTGCTTGAGGATCCCAGCGGCCATGTTCGTGATGCACGAGATTCCGAGGCAGGGGATGTTCATGTGGGACATGACGATGACTTCGGGGACGGTCGACATCCCCACTGCATCGGCGCCGAGTGTCCGGAACGCGCGGATCTCTGCCGGCGTCTCGAACGTCGGACCGGACAGCGCGAGGTAAATACCTTCCTGCACCATGATCCCGTTTTCTTTCGCGACGTCTTTCGCCAGTGTGCGCAGCGACTCCGGATACGCCTCACTCATATCGTTGAAGCGCGGTCCGAGCTCATCGATGTTCGGCCCGCGCAGCGGATTCACGCCCATGAGATTGATGTGATCGGAGATCAGCATCAGGTCGCCCGGCTTGAATGATGTGTTCACGCCGCCCGCGGCATTGGTCACGAGGAGTTTCCCGATCCCCAGTCGTCCGATGACGCGCGCGAGCAGAGTCACCTCGCGCATCTCGTACCCTTCGTAGAAGTGCATGCGGCCGCTCAGCACAACCACGGGCACTTTTCCCACGTGACCGAGGATCATCTTGCCCGAGTGTCCGAGGACCGTGGACGCTTTCGCGCCGGGGATCTCGGCGTACGGAATCTCGGTCTCCACGTCGATGGCCTTCACCACGTTGCCGAGGCC
>DASVHS010000283.1:0-1563 GCA_036382495.1 Thermoanaerobaculia bacterium
ATCGTCAAGACGATCCCGATGGACATCGAGCAGGAGCTGTCGCCGGCCTATTCACCCGACGGGAAAAGAATCGCGTTCTCCGGCATCGTCAACAACCAGTCCGACATCTACGTCTACGACACCGAGTCGGGAAGCGTGACCAATCTGACGAAAGACCGCTACTTCGACGGCGCGCCGGTGTTCTCGCCCGACGGCAAGTGGCTCGTCTATTCGTCGACGGTCGAGACGTACGCGAAGCTGTTCCGCCTCAATCTCAGCAATCCGAAGGAGCGCTTCCAGCTCACCACCGGCAACTGGAACGACAGCGACGCCTGGTACAGCCCCGACGGCAAGCGCATTTTCTTCTCATCCGACAAACAGACCGGCCGCAACATCCTCGAGGCCGCGCAGATCCTCGAGGCGAACGAGAATCAGGCCAAGCGCGAAGGCGACACGCCGCCGGCCGATCCGACGAACTTTTCCGCGTACAACATCTACTCGCTGAACCTCGAGTCGGGTGATCTGCTGCAGTACACCGACGTCATCGGCGGCTGCTTCACGCCGGTCATTTTCACCGGCCAGAACAACCGCGAGCGGATGGTCTTCGCGTCGTACTACAAGGGCGACTGGCGCCTGTTCTCGACGACGACCGACAAGCCGCTCCATGCCGCCGAGAAGACCACGCTTCCCTCCGCACCCGTGGAGGCTGAGGCGAGAGCGACGTTTCATCCGGAGTCGGAGTTCGTGATCGATGAGGACAAGATCGAAAAGCGTCACGGCTTCAAGCTGTTCGTCGACGACGTCGACGTCAACGCCGGCGTGAGCTCCGACCAGCTCTTCATCTCCCGCTCCGTCATCTACATGAGCGACATGATGGGCGACCGGCGCTTCATCGCCGCGCTCGACTCGGTGTCCTCGTTCTCGAATTTCGACTTCCTCTATTTCGATCTGCAACACCGGATGAACTGGGGCTTCCGCGTCTTCGACAACCGGTCGTTCTTCACCGCACCGAACTTCCAGCAGGACCGCATCGAGCGCGTCCGGCAGACGTACCGCGAGACCGGTGCGATCGGAATCCTCAGTTACCCGTTCGATCGCTACCACCGGCTCGACGTCGGCGGCGGATACATGAGCCGCGAGATCGCCTATCCGTTTCTCGACCAGGACGGAAACCTCCAATTCATCGGGCGCAAGGACAACTTCCCGACCGTCAGCACGACGTTCACCGGCGACAACACGCAATTCAAGTTCTTCGGCCCCATTTCGGGCCGCCGCTACGAGGTGAGCGGGACCTATGCACCCGACATCAAGGGCCACGGCACGCTCAGCTCCGACCTCACCGTGGACTGGCGCGAGTACTACCAGCTCAGCTCGCGAACGCTGCTCGCCGCGCGCATGTTCGGCGGCTACTCCAGCGGCAATTTTCCGAACCTCTACTACTTCGGAGGACTGAATACGCTGCGCGGTTACGAGTTCCGGTCGATCGTCGGCAACCGTGCCTTCTTCGGCAACTTCGAGTTCCGCTTCCCGCTGATCGACCTGCTGGCGACGCCGATCATCGCGTTCCAACAGATACGAGGAGAG
>DASVHS010000284.1:0-7181 GCA_036382495.1 Thermoanaerobaculia bacterium
CAAACGCATTCGTCGCGTGGCCCGATGGAAAACTCTCATAGTGGCCCGAGCTGCTCGTCAACGAATGAAACGAGCGTGCGCCTTCGTCCTGGCTCGGACGGGCGCGGCCGAACGCGCGTTTCAGGATCGGAGTAACGACGCCCGCGGCCCAGAACTCCGCCTCGAGCGAATCGCGTCCGGCATCGCGCGTCTCCGTCTGATGGGCGAGCGCGCCGCCTGCGATCATGAGAACGGACAACTCGATCGCGCGATGACCACCGAACGGCGTGATGTCTTTCGCGAAGTTGTTCGTGAACGAGCTCCGGTTCCGCTGCACATCGTTGTAGAGAGACTTGTCGGCTGCGTACAGCGCCAGAACCGCCGCCGTCCCCTCGCCGAAGCGAATCCACTCCGCGCGGTGCCAGTGCAGCGGACTCAGGGCGAGGCTCTTTGCGTCGGAAAGATCGCGCCGGACCTCGCTGGTGAAGACGTCGGCGGCGGTCAGAGAAGTCGTGGTTGCCGCCACGAGAAGGGTGATGATGAGACGATGAGCTCGGAACATGGTTTAAGGATGAAGGATGAACCCCCGATGTCATCCCGAGCGGGAGCGAGGGACCCTGGCGTGTGGAGGCCGGCCTCCCTTTCCCCCCGGTCCCTCGCTCACGCTCGGGATGACATCGGGGGTTCATCATTCATCCTTCATCCTTAACGCACGATGAAATGAGCCGACGACCGATCTTTATCCTCCTCCCGCTCCTTCTCCTGGCCGCGGCCGCGCACGCCCAGGATCTCCCCACCCCTCGTCCGTTTCACGTCGGCGGCTTCGCCGACCTCGAGCTTCACACAACCTCGGAGAACGAACGGGAAGGGCTCGATCTCGCCGAGCTCGACATCTTCTCGACGTATCAACTATCGAACGCATGGTCCGCCCTCGGCGAAGCCGTGCTGCTGCGGAGCTGGCGCGATAGCGACGAGAAATTCGACGCCGACCTCGAACGCCTCTATGTCGAATACAGCACGTCCGACGCGCTGCGCGTCGAGATCGGGGAAACGCAGACCGGCATCATCCGCTGGAACGAGCGCGAACATCGCAGCCGCTTCCTGCAGACCCCGATCGACCTTCCTGCGATCGCGCGCCGTCCGCAGGATGACGGAGCGTGGCCCCAGCGCTTCGCCGGCATCTTTGCCTCGGGGCGCTTGCCGGGTTCGCTCGGCGTCTCGTGGGGCGCGGGAGCCGGAGCAGGCCCGGGTCGCGTTCGCGATTCGACTCCGCTCACCAGCGACGGACGATCTCCCGCTGCTCTGCTGTCCCTGTCGATGGCGCCCGATGCACTGCCGGGACTGGAGCTCGCGGCCGCCGCGTACGTCGGCAAAGTGCGGCTGAATCCGGGGTACATCCGCGAGCGCGATGCGACGCTCTCGGTCAGCTATGTCGCGAGCGGCAATGAAGTGCGGGCCGAATGGGCGCGCATGAACCATCGATTGAGCTCCTCGCCGGCGAAATATCGAACCACGGGTTACTACGCGCTCTTTTCAAGAAGGCTCAGCGGTCGTGCCGAGCGCTTCCGTCCTTATCTGCTGCTCGATCGGCTGAAGATCGCGCCGGGCGAGGCCTATCTGTCCGAAGCGGCGGATGAAAACGCCTGGGCGACGGGCATTCGCTACGACATCACGCAACGATTCAGCGTGAAGGGTGAGTATCGATCGCAGCGCACCGTCAGCGGTGATCGCGAAACAATCTTCGGAGTGCAGCTCGGCCTTTCGTTTTGATGAAGGCACAGACTGCAACCGCCGCGCTTCTCCTGGTGATCGCCGCGGAGTTCGCGGCGTTCGCAGCAGCGCCGGTGCGGTTGATCGTGATCGTGCCTTCGTCGCAGAGCGTCAGCAATTTATCGAGCGGTGATCTGCGGCGCATCTACATCGGCGAGATGACACGCTGGCCGGACGGCCGCCGGATCGTGCCGGTGATGATGCCGGCACGTTCGCGGGAATCAGAAGCGTTCCTGAAGCGCGTCGTGAGAATGTCGGCGATCGATTTTGCGCAGGAGTGGATCAGCGTCGTTTTTCGCGGCCGCGCTCCGGCACCTCCGATGATTGCAGCTACTGCGTCCGCTGCCTTGGACATCGTGGCCTCTCATCCGGACGCGATCGCGGTCATTCCCGACGTCGAGATCCCTTCCGGAATGCGAATCTTGAGCATCGATGGACACGCCCCGCGAGAGCAAAAATATCCGCTGAGCTGGTAATCGAAAATTTCATCTGGCGTTCATCGTCCGTGGCTCGCCATCTGCTTTGTTGATTGCAGCGCGATCCCCGCGCTGAACCCATGGGAGGATTCGAAATGAAGTCACGAATTGCCGCATCAATTGTTGTCGCGACACTGGGGCTGGCCCCGTTCGCGTTGGCCGCCGGCACGACGAAGACCGTGAAAAAGACGACCGTCGTGGAAAGCCAGGCTGATCTTCAGAAAGAAGCGAAGATCACGATGGAAAAGGCGCGCGAAATCGCTCTCACGAAGGTGAAGGGCGGAAAGATCGAGAGCGGTGAGATCGAGCGTGAGAATGGAAAGCTGATCTATTCGTTCGACATCAAGACGAGCAAGCCGGGCATCACCGAAGTCAACGTGAACGCGATGACCGGAAAGATCGTCGACGTACACACGGAAAACGCCGCGAAGGAAGCGGCCGAGAAGAAGCAGGAAGCGAAGGAAAAGGCTTCGGCCAAACAATAGTCACTGAGTGAGGTATCTTCGCGGCGGAATGAAACGGGAGTTCTGTTTGTGTGCGGCGTTGGCGCTTGCCGCGAGCCCCACGTCCGCACAGCAGTTGTCAGCGCCCTCACCATCGCTCCAGCCCGCCCCGGCGCCGGCGCCCATTTCACTCGCACTCGCTCAATCGACCGCGCTACGCCAGGTCTCCGCGTTGCAACAGGCGCAGATCGATGAGGCTATCGCCGCTGAAGATTTGCGACAGGCCGAGGTATCACTGCTGCCGCGGGCGCGAAGCGCTTCGACGATCACCTACAACTCGCCCGCACGCCCGCCCGTGAGTACGAGCGACCCGAGCTTCATCGCCTCCAATGCCATCCACGAATACCAGGAGCTCCTCGGCGTTACCGGCGAGTGGAACTTTGGCTTCATCGCCGGGATCCGGCGCGCACGGGCGATGCTGCGCGCCGCGCGAGCCGGTACGGAGATCGCGCGCCGCGCATTTGTCCGCGGAGTCAGCGAAGCGTATTACGGTGCAGCGCTTGCCACCGCGAAGCGACGCGCAGCGGAGACGAGCTTCGCGGCGGCTGAGGAATTCGAGCGCGTGACCGATTTGAATTTCCACGCCGGCGAAGTGCCGGAGATCGATGTGATCCGCGCGCGCCTTCAATCGGCGCAGCGGCGCGATGATCTCGCGCAGGCGCGACAGGCCGAGACGGTCGCGAATGCGACGTTGAGCACGCTGCTGGGGACGGGCATCACCGGCACGCCGAACATCGAGCCTCTGCCGCAGACCATCACCACGACCGACATTCAGTCGATCACGGCCGAGAGTGTGCAGCGACGACCCGAGTTTGTGCAGCTCGAGGCGCAGCTGCAGGCGGCGCGCGCGGATGTCGGCGTCGCTCGCGCTGATCGCCTGCCGCGCATCATCTATTCAGTAGATGAGGGTTTTGACACGAACTCGTTGTCGGCGGATCAGATCCGCCAGCATCGCGGCCTGCTCGCCACCGCGAACATCGACATCCCGATCTTCGACTGGGGATTGACGCGAAGCCGGCAGCGGCAGGCCGAGTTGCGTGCGCAGAGTGCGACGCTGCAGCAGCAGTTGGTGATCCGCGATCTGTACCTGCAGTTCGCCACGGCGCGACAGGAGGCGACGACGGCGGCGGAACGCGTGGATAATGCGCGCCGCGCACTCGCCGACGCGGAACGCAATCTGACCGTTTCGATTTCGAGATACCGCGCAGGAGAAGGACCCATCACGGAAGTCACGGATGCTCAAACGACGCTCGCGAATCAACGGCTGACGTTGCAACAGGCGCTTTACGATTACCAGATCGCGCGTGCGCATCTGCTCGAGGCGGTGGGTCAGTGAGCGTTTTTCGGGAATCGACGGTGGAAGATCGTCAGGTGTGGTGGCGAGACAGGCGCGTTCGCATCGTGTCGGCGACGATCGTAGCGTTGCTCGTGATCTTCATCGTCTGGAAGAGTTGCCACAAGACGACAGCCGATGAAAGTGCGGCCGACGTCGTGGTCAGTGTTCAAGTCGCGAAAGCGGAGCGGGCCACGATCGCGCAGGAGATCACGGCGGTGGCGACGCTCGCCGCGCGACGCGAAGCGACCGTGAGCCCGAGGATCGCCGCGCCCATCGCGCAGATGCCGCTGCTGACGAATCGTCCCGTTCACGCCGGCGACGTGCTCGTCGTTCTCGAGTCGCGCGACCTCACCGCGCAGCGCGCCGAGGCGGCTGCGGCGGTGACGGAAGCAGATGCCGCAGCACACTCGACCGCGAACGGCAACGTCCCGTTGACGAACGCGCAGGATGCGAAGGCCATCCGCGCCGCGCGCGCGAATCTCGACAACGCGAAGAAGACGCTCGATCGACGGCAGGTCTTGTTCGACCAGGGCGGCATCTCGAAGAAGGATCTGGAAGCGTCGCAGCTCGCGTTCACGCAGGCCGAGGAGGATTTGCGCCTCGCGGAGTCGTCGACGAATCTGCATCGCGGCGTTACGAATCCCGGCGACGTGCGCGTGGCCGAGGCGAAAGCGCAGCAGGCGCGCAACCGGCTGCAGAACCTCGACGCCCAACTCGGCTACTCGATCATCCGCGCGCCGTTCAGCGGCGTCGTCACGCAACAGTTCCAGTATCAGGGCGAGATGGCGAATCCCGGCGGCAAGCTGCTGACGATCGCCGACACGAGTGCGCTCATCGCCAAGATGCAGCTGGGCGAAGAGACGGCGACGCGTTTGAAGGCGGGCGATGAAGTGAAAGTGTTGCCCGACGATCTGCCGGGTCAGTCGTTTCCTGGAATCGTGAATCTCGTCGGACGCGCTGCCGATCCGCAAAGTCGCAGCGTCGAGGTGTGGGTCGCTGTCGCGAATCCATCGGGGCAGTTGCGCGCAAACGGAGTGGCGAAAGTCGTGATCTCGGCGCAATCGGTTGCGAACGCGATCACCGTTCCCGATCCGGCGGTCACGCTCGATGCCACGAATGCGACCAGCGGAACGGTGATGGTCGTCGACAACAAGTCGGTCGCGCATGAAGTGCACGTGACGACCGGTGTCCGCAGCGGCGGGAAGACGCAGATCCTTTCCGGGTTGAAGGGCGGGGAGACGGTCGTGACCGAAGGGAATTACGGTCTGCCCGATGGGATGAAAGTGGCGTTGCCGGGCGCGGAACCGAAAGCCGCCGCCGGCGCTCCGCCGAAAGAAGAATGAACCTCGGGCGCGTCGTCGAGACGCAGTGGCGCGCGGTCGTCGTCGTGATCATCCTGCTGTCGATCGGTGGATTGATCGCGATCACGCGCGTGCCGCTGTCGCTGTTTCCGCAGACGGATTTCCCGCGCATCATCATCGTCGTCGAGAACGGCGAGGTGCCGGCACCGCAGATGCTCGTCACGGTGACGCGGCCCATCGAAGAGGCGATGAGCGGCATGCCCGGCATCGCACGCGTCAAGTCGGTGACGAGCCGCGGTGCCGCCGAGATCGATCTCTTCTTCGATTGGCGCGCCGATATTCAGCAGACGCTGCAGATGGTCCAGTCGCGCGTTTCCAGTCTGTCCACGACGCTGCCACCGACGGCGAGCATCAAACGCGTCGAGCGGCTGACGTTCGCGGTCTTCCCGATCATCGGCTACTCCGTGACCTCGACGAAACGCGATGCGGGAACGCTGCGCACGCTGACCGAGATGACGATCCGTCCGCCGCTCGCTCGCGTGCCCGGTGTGGCAACCGTGATGATTCAGGGCGGCGAAGTGCGCGAGTATCACGTCAGCGTCGATCCGGGACGACTCGAGGCGCGCGGACTATCAGTGCCGCAAGTCGTCGACGCGTTGAAGAACTCGAACGTGATCGACTCGCCCGGCCTCATCGACGAGAACCATCAGCTCGAGCTCGCGCTCGTCAGTGGACAGGCCACTACGCTCGACGACATCGCGCACATCGTCGTTGCGAACGTCAACAACGTCCCGGTGATGTTGTCGGACGTGGCCACGGTCGCGCCGGGTTTTGAGCCCAGGTACACGATCGTTTCCGCCGATGGACAGGACGCGGTTCTCATCAACGTCATGCGGCAGCCGACTGCGAACACGGCGGCGGTCGTCGACGCAGTCAAGCTGCAGCTCGATCAACTCAAGCCGATGCTTCCGCGCGATGTGCAGATCAAACCGTTCTACGACCAGTCGCTGCTCGTGCGCGGCTCGGTCGGTTCGGTGCGCGATGCAATCCTCATCGGACTCGTGCTCTCGGTCCTGATCGTCTACGGATTCCTGCGCAGCTGGGGGACGACGCTCGTCGCGGTGGTCGTCATCCCGGTGACACTGCTCGTGACGATCCTGGCCATGTGGCTCGTCGGACTAAGCTTCGACCTGATGACGCTCGGCGGCATCGCCGCGGCGATCGGTCTCGTCATCGACAATGCGATCGTCGTCGTTGAGAACATTTACGCGCACCTCTTGGCGGGCGCGTCGCGCATCGAAGCCGTGCATCTGGCGATGGGCGAGATCACCGAACCGATCGTCTACTCGACGATCACGCCGGTCGTCGTGTTTCTTCCGCTGACGTTCTTGACCGGCGTCACCGGAGTGTTCTTCCGATCGCTCGCGCTGACGATGGCGGTGGCGCTCTTGACGTCGCTCGTGCTCGCGCTGTTTCTCACGCCCGTGCTCGCGCAGCGCTTCGTCGCGTCGTCGTCCAGACAACATTCGGCGAAAAACGAAGACGAGCAGGGCGGACCGATTCTGCGTCGCGGTCTGGCGATGTATGAGCGGCTGCTCGAGCTCGCGCTGCGCAACACGAAGATGGTGCTCGTGGTGAGCGCTGCGCTGTTCGTGGTCGCGTACTTTGTTTATCTCTCGCTCGGCAGCGAATTTCTTCCCGCGTTCGATGAGGGCGCGTTCATTCTTGATTACGTCGCTCCGCCGGGCGCGTCGCTGCAGGAGACCGATCGGCTGCTGCATGAAGTCGAGCATCTGCTGAAGGCAACGCCGGACAT
>DASVHS010000285.1:0-3356 GCA_036382495.1 Thermoanaerobaculia bacterium
TTTATCAGGGACAAGACCGGCCAGAAGATCGTCCTGACGATCGCCGGACCGAACGAGATCTTCGGCGAGCTCGCCCTGCTCGACCGCGGCGCGCGCACCGCAACCGCCATCGCGCTCAGCGACAGCGAGCTCCTCGAACTCGACCGCGAGGACCTTCTCGTGCTTTTCGAAAAGACGCCGGCGGCGGCACTTCGATTGCTCGCGGCGATGGGTCACATGACCAGGAAGGCCGACGAGCTGCTCAAGTCGCGCGTATCGCGCAACGTCAACGAGGAAGTGGAAGAGCGACTGAGCACGTTGCAGAAAGTCGCCGACTGGATCGCCTGGTTCAGCGGCAGCATGTCGTTCCTGCTCCTCAACCTGATCTGGTTCCTCGTCTGGGTCGCGCTCAACACCATGAACCTGGGCATCCCGGCGTTCGATCCCTATCCGTTCGGCCTTCTGACGATGATCGTGTCGCTCGAGGCGATCTTTCTCTCGTGTTTCGTGCTGATCAGCCAGAACCGTCAGGCGGAAAAGGACCATGTCCGATCCGACATCGAATACGAGGTCAACATCAAGGCCGAGCTGGAGGTGGCGCACCTCCACGAGAAGACCGATCTGATCTACGCCGAAATGCTCGAGCACTTCGTGCGTCTCGAGAAGATGATTTCGAGCCGGCCGTCAGCGTGACCGGAGGAACAGATGCTTCTACGAAGCGCACCCTATTTTCCGGTTCCCGACGTCGAGGCGGCGGTGAATCACTATGAGCGCGTGTTCGGATTTCAGACCGAGTACGTGGCCGGCAAGCCGGCCCAGTTCGGGATCGTGAGGCGCGACGGGTTCGGCATCATGTTCCGCCGCGTTCCGGATGCGAAGAAGATCGTTCCGAATGAGCCGCAGGGCGGGACGTGGGACGCGTTCTTCTGGGTCAGCGATGTGCAGTCACTGTATGACGAGCTGCATGCGAACGGCGCCGACATCGTCTACGGTCCGATCCTGCAGGCCGAGTACGCGATGATGGAGATCGCCGTCCGCGACTCCAACGGCTACGTCCTCGGCTTCGGCCAGGACTGGAGCGAGTCGTCGACTGCTGCGCGGCGTTAGGCGACGATCCAGGCAGCTTTGGCGAACTCCCTGCGAACACCATACAGAAACTGTCGTCCGACTATCGCGAAGAGAGTGTGTCCATGCTTTCGAATGTATTTTCGAAGGCGGTGATTTTCCACTGGCCGGCGTTCTTATGCAGCGTGACCACCTGTTTGAGCGTTGCGAACATTGCCGGGCGTACCGCGGACTCCACACCGACGGGATTGAACAGCACGGTCTGGGTCGCATGAAGAACGACGGACCCGTCGGGTGAACTGGTTCGCGAATTGACGACGAAGCGGGACGGAAACAGCGTCTGAAACATCGGCGGCCCGCCACCGATGCGCTCCTGGCTGCCAAGCTTGCCGAGGTCGGCGGCGGTGAGTCCGTCGGACATCTCCGCCGCGGCATCGTACCGGCGATGGAGAATCTCGTCGGCAAATGCCCGGTACCGCGCCTCCACATCATCGCCGCTGCAGTCAGCCCGCGCCTTTGCGATTAAACGTCCTTCCGATCAGCGACCTTCACGACGTACACGGTCAAAACCTCATCTTCGATCTCGTAGAGGACGCGAAAGTTTCCCTGCCGGATTCGGTACTTATCGCGAGTGCCAGAGAGCTTCTCAGCGCCTATGGGCCGTGGATTCCCGGCGAGTTCGCGGATGCGCTCGACCAGGCGCTGACGATCCTTCTTGCCCGCGATACCCTGCAGCTCTTTCGCGGCGGATTTCTTGATGACGATTTTATAGCTTGCCACTACGTCTCATGGCTCGAACGACGTCTTCGAAGTCCACGCTCGGCTCGCGACGGCGTTTCTCGAAAGCCTCGAGGTCTGTGGCGTCCTCGGACAACGATTGCTGGACCGCGTGGTTTACGACGTCCGAGATCGAAACATCCATCGCGGCCGCTTTCAGACGCAGAGCGCGGTGAATCGCCGGATCAAAGTAGATGGTGGAACGTTTTGCCGCGGCCATGACGACATTATAACGTTTTAACGTTTTGGAGTCATTCCAGAGGCGACGCTTCGTGGCGCCACGAGGGGTGGCGGGCTACGCTCCCTCACCAGTGATAACGTAGCGCCGAAAATTCTGGAGGACACGCAAATGCGCAAGATTGTTTTCACCACGTGCATGCTGCTCGTCGCGCTGTGCGCGTTCGGGCAGACCACACAGCCGCCCGCCGTCAAATATCCTCGTCCCAGTCAGAAGTCGAGCCTGATGCAGTCCATCGGCACAACCGACATGACGATCGTCTACAGCCGCCCCGGCGTCAAAGGCCGCGCGGTGTGGGGCGCACTCGTTCCGTACGACAAAGTCTGGCGCACCGGCGCTAACGAAGCGACGACGATCGCGTTCAGCGACGACGTCTCGGTCAACGGACAGACGCTTCCGAAAGGGACGTACAGCCTGCACACGATCCCCGGCAAAGACTCCTGGACGCTGATCTTCAACAAGGTCGCCGATCAGTGGGGAAGCTTCACCTACGACCAGACGAAGGACCAGCTGCGCGTGAATGCCACGCCGATGAAGGCAGCCTTCACCGAGTGGATGACATTCGAGGTCCCGCAGCTCACCGCCGACAAAGCGACTGTCGTCCTGCGTTGGGAAAGTCTCGCCGTGCCGTTTACCGTCGAGACCGGAACAACGTCGAAGACGATGGGCGCGGCTCGCGCAGCCGCATCGTCCGCGGCGGCCGATGACTGGCGCACGCCGCAACGCGCTGCGAGCTACGCGTTCGACAACGGAAATCTCGCCGACGCGCAGACCTGGTCCGATCAGGCCGTGAAAGCGAACGCGAACATCCAGACGCTCTGGCTCAAGGCCCGTCTGCTCGCGAAGCAGGGCAAGAAAGCGGACGCCATCCGCACGGGCGAGATGGCCATCTCGAAGGCCGAAGCGAAGGACGCCGAGGTTGTTGCTGAGATTCGCAGCGACGTCGATAGCTGGAAGAAGTGACGCGAAGCGTCATCCTGAGCCGCGAAGACGGCGAGGGATCTGGGTGGGGGACACTCTCCCGCCGCCCAGATCCCTCGCGCTCTGCGGCGCTCAGGATGACTAGCGGGCTGACACCAGGTTCACGAACAACCGATACGCTCCCGGCACGCCGGCCGGGAGCTGTCGGAACCACGCATAACCCGTGTAAATGAACACGCCCTTGCCGTAGTGCGTGTACAACTCGCCGCCGGGATGCTCGGCCTCGCCGGGATCGTGCGACTCGAGAACGGTCTGATAGCGCGGATCCCAATCCGTTGTGAAGTACACGCCGCGCTCCTGCACCCATCCGTTGAAG
>DASVHS010000286.1:0-2209 GCA_036382495.1 Thermoanaerobaculia bacterium
CGGAATTTCGAATTTCGAATTTCGAATGAAGAATTAAGAGAAACCCACCTCGCATTCTTGATTCTTAATTCGAAATTCGAAATTCGAAATTCGAAATTCATCTTCCACCCACCGCGATTACCGTTCCTCCCCCAAAATCCCGCACCCTCGCCCTGCCCGACCCTCCCCCTGATATGCTTCCGCCCATATTCCCTTGCACCTTTCACTTGGAGCGCTTGTCGGGCCGTACCGCATCCTTGCGCCGCTCGGCGCCGGAGGAATGGGTGAGGTTTACCGCGCGCGTGACGAGAAGCTCAACCGCGACGTCGCGCTGAAGATCCTCTCCGCGGATCTCGCGTCGAACTCCGAACATCTCCGCCGTTTTCAGCAGGAAGCGCATGCGGCGTCGGCGCTCAATCATCCGAACATCATCACGATCTACGACATCGGCCACTTCGATGGCACGGCGTACATCGCGATGGAACTGGTCGACGGTCAGGACCTTCGTTCGATGCAGGCCGGGGAGCGTCTGCCGATCAAGAACGTCCTGCGCATCGCCGTCAAAGTCGCCGACGGTCTGGCCGCCGCGCACGAGCGCGGGATCGTGCATCGCGATCTCAAGCCGGAAAACGTGATGATCTCGCGCGACGGGTTCGTGAAGATCCTCGACTTCGGTCTGGCGAAGCTCGTGCATCCGTTCACGGAGAATCAGACGACGGCGCCGCACACGACGCCCGGGGCCGTGTTCGGCACCGTCGCGTACATGTCGCCGGAGCAGGCCGCCGGCCGCAACGTCGACTTCCGTTCCGACCAGTTCGCGTTCGGCGTGATCCTCTACGAGATGCTGACGGGACGCATGCCGTTCAGCGAAGCGACCGCGGCGGAGACGCTCGCCCAGATCATTCGACACGATCCTCCGCCGGCGTCGACGCTCAACGACGCAATTCCGCCGGAGCTGCAGCGGATCGTTGATCGTTGTCTGGCGAAGGACCCCGCGGAACGCTACGCGTCGACACGCGACCTCGCTCGCGATCTTCGCGAGATGCGCGACCGCAGCTCGAACGCGTCGGAGCCGCGCTATCGGAGCGACCGCTCGGCGCCGATGCCGGCCAGACGCGTGGCGTGGATCGGCGCCGCCATCGCCGCAGCGGTGATCGTCACGATCATTGGCATATGGAAATGGCGCGAGCCGGCCGTCACGACTCCGCCGATGGCCCGGCAGCACGGACCGCTGAGTGTCGCCATTCTTCCGTTCAAGGACCTGAGCGGAACCGCGGACAGCCAGATCTTCACTGACGGCATCGCCGAAATGATCCGCTCCCGCCTCGGCGAATCGCGGACGGTGCGCGTGATCACCGGTTTCGATCGCGCGTCGCAGGGCGATCCGCCAAGCGTGGCGCGAAGTCTCGGCGCTGCGTACGCGGTCACCGGCGCGGTTCAGCGTCTCGGCAACGAGGTACATCTCAGCGTGTCGCTCATCGACGCGAAGACCGGAGAGCAGGTGGCGGGCGAAACGCTCCCTGGAACGGCGAGCGACGTCTTCGCGCTGCAGAACCGCGCGGTCAACGTCATCCTGACGGGAATGAAGGTGCGGCGCGATGCGAACGAGCGAACGATCCCCGCTGAGCTGTCCGGCGCCGCAGATCAGAACGCGTACGTCGAAGCGCTCGGATTGCTGCAGCGCGCAAAGGACGAGAAGTCGGTCGACCGCGCCATCGCGACACTCGAGAAACTCCTGCTCAACGCCCGCGATTCGGCACCGGTCAACGCGCAATTGGCGCGCGCACTGTTTTACAAGGCGCAGATGAGCCGGCGTCCCGGTCTCATCGAGCAGGCAACTCTCTACGCCGAGCGTGCCGCAGAGATCGATGACTCGCTCCCCGAAATTCACATACGGCTTGGGCAATTGCGAAACGCGGCCGGCCGGTATGCGGAGGCGGAGCGCGAATACAACCGCGCACTGGCGCTGCGCGCCGACAATGCGGATGCCTACATCGGATTGGCGGAGACGAACGAAGCGATGGGACACGCTTCCACGGCCGAGGAGATGTACAAGAAAGCGATCGAGTTGCGGCCGAGCAGTGCGAATACGTACAACCGCTACGCTGTCTTTTTGTTCAACGCCGGCCGTCATGATGAAGCGGCCGCAAACTTCCGCCGTTTCACCGAGCTCATGCCGACTTCACGAGGGTTCAGTAACCTCGGTGCCGCCTACCAGGCGCTCGGTCGA
>DASVHS010000287.1:0-4345 GCA_036382495.1 Thermoanaerobaculia bacterium
ATCGCCGGAATCAGCGTCCGGACGATGCGCACGCGTCCATCGCCGCCGAGCGCGACCTGGGTCTGCTCGTTGCCTTCGTCGAGCGAAGCTTTGTCCATCGCCCGAACGGACTTCTCCGCCGTGAAGACGACTTTCGTGTCGTCGGTGCCGACGATCTCGATATCGCCGACCGGGTTATCCACCGCGAGTGAGCCGCCGAGCAGGATAGGCACCTCGCGAGTGATGCGCTCGGTCGATGCCAACTCCGCGCGCACTGACGCGGCGCAGAGAAGGATCAGACCGGCGGAGAGAGAACGGCGAATCATCATTGCGGACGGATATTGCTCAGTACCTCGGCCGCCTTGACGCGGACGTACATGTTTTCGTCATCCTGGGAAGCCTTGGCGCGCAGTGTGTCGAGCGTCGCCGAATCGAGCGTCGCGCCACTGTGGGCAATGTTCGCCAGCGCCTCAACAGCTTTGATCCGGACCGCGGGGTTCGGGTCGTTCTTCAACGCGTCGATGAGCGCCTGCCGCGTCTCGGACGAGACCGCGCCGGGCAGCGTCTTCAATGTGTCGACGGCGCTGATGCGGACGCCGGAGTGCTCGTCGTTGCGCAGCACTTTGGCGAGCGCGTTCGCGATCTCGGGATCGGCGTTCTGCGGGTCGGAGTAGGTCTGGCGCATCCACTCGATCACCTTCGATCGGGACGGTGCGACGTCACCGTTCTCGTTCTCGAGAACGTAAGACAGCAGGCGAATCATGCTTCGATCGGTCGGGCTGCCGTTGACCGTGACGTGCGATGTGACGTCGAACGAGAGGGCGATCTTGTTGTCGCTCGCGTCTGCGTCGACGAACTGGACGTTGTGAATGTTCGGGCGGCCCTGAATGTCGGGACTGAGAGCACTCGCCGCCAACACGCGGTTCTCTGCGATCGAATACGACGCCGGCTGGATGCTCGTGACATGCGGGTCATTCACGTTGATCCGCGGAACGGCTGAATTCGTCGTTGTGCGATGACCCGCGTAGTAGGACCCGCCGACCAGAACGACAACCGCGGCGGCTTGCGCCAGCCACTTCGTCATCGGACGGCGTGAGAACGGAACGACGTTGTCTCTGCGAACGGCGGACACGGCGAACTCGCCGAGGAAACGATCGCGAACGCCAGCCGGAACTTCAACCTCCGGCAACGCGCCGAGGAGAGTCCACGTCTCCTTGAATGCGTTCCACTCCGCGGTGCACGCGGCGCAGCTTTCGATGTGCTCATGTGTCTGTTCGCGCCGGCTGTGATCGAGTGCCTCGGTCAGCAGCAACGGCATCGACTCTTTCATCGCATGACAGTCGACCATTGGTTTCCTCCGCTCGCCTCGGCGGTGAGCGCTTTTTTCAACGTTTCCATGGCCCGGAAGACGCGCGTCTTCACGGCCCCCTCCGAGCAGCCGGCGATCAGCGCGATCTCGGCGTACGACAGACCCTGATATCGCGATAGCAGAATCGCCTCGCGCTGCTCGGGTGTGAGTGCGTTCAGCGCCCGCTGCACGCGCCGCTCGTCTTCCTTCACTTCGAGATTCCGTTCCGGCCCGGGCTCATTCGTCGAGGGAAGGGAGAGCAGAACCTCCTCCGACTCCTTCGGCTTGTTGTCGGACTTCCGCAGATAGTCGCGGCACCAGTTCGCGGTGATGGAGAAGAGCCATGTCGACAGCTTCGCATCGCCCTGGAACTGATTTGCGTACTTCATCATCTTGACGAACACTTCCTGCGTCGCGTCTTCGGCGGCTTCTGCGTTCTTCAAGAAACGAAACGCGAAGTTGTAAATCCGCGCACTGTAACGGTCGTAAATCTCCGAGGCCGGGGAGTAGTCGCCCGCCTGAACGATGCGCATCAACTCCTGATCGCTCAGGTGTTTCATCTCCCCTGCTTCTGTTTCCTTCGACGCGGCCATGTTGGAAAGGTTACGAAGCGGCCGGAAGGGCCGCTGATGGGGGTGGAACAACGCTGAACGGGCGTTCATTCGTGGCGGGCTGGGCCGCCTCGATCGAGGCGATGACCAGGGCAAAAAGCTCGAGCATGATCAGGAAGACCTCGGTGTCCCCGAAGTTGAACTCGAACAGTCCCGCATAGGCGAGCCCGACGGTGATGGCGACGCCGGCCTCGGCGAATTCGCGCGCCGGTCCACGCCATCCACGGACACACTCCCGGAGGAACAACCCGAGGAGCATCAGGTACGCGACGACCGCGAGAATGCCGCGCTCGGCCCACAGCTGAATGATGTTGTTGTGCAGGTGAGGCGGCCGGAAACGCGGCGCATCCTCTTTCCTGTACAGCGGATAGATTTCCTTGACGTTCGCCGGCCCGACGCCGAGGACCGGGTGGTCCTTGATCATCTCCATGCCCGCCTCGGCCATGCGAATGCGGTCGAGGTTCGACGACTGCCGGATGTCGAACGACGACACGAGCCGGCCGAACATCGCCTCGGGCATGAACGTGATCGCGAAGATCAGCAACGCCATCGCGTAGACGATCGAGGCGGATCGATTCAGAAGCAGCACGGCGAAGACCGCGACGAGCCAGCCCAGCCACACGCTGCGGGTGAACGTCAGCAGAAGCGCGAACGACACGATCGCCGTACACGCGAACAGCCATGCTTTGCGCCGCCTCACGGCGAGCATCAGCAACAGCAGCGATGCCGGAAGCAGAAACCCGGAGTACGTCATCACATGAGCGGTAGGGCCGGTGATTCGGTGCTCGAGATCGCGTTGCGACTCCATGAAGTACTGGATGATTCCGTCAAGCGCGATCGCGACGGCGAACACGATCTGGGTGCGGAGTGCGTACTCGCGCATTCGTGGCACTTCACGGAACAGGATCAGCGCCGCCGGAAAGATCAACATCTTGAGCCAGAGCGCGGACTCGCCTGCGGAGTGACGAGAATGATTCACGGCCGCGGAGATCGTCGAGGCGATGCCGTAAAGCGCGAGTGGGAAGTAGAGGATGTGAAATGACGGGCGCAACTCGCGCCGGGTGACGGCGATCGTCACGAGAACGAGCGTGAGTGCGAGCGCAATCTCCGACAGCGCAATCTTTCCCTGACAGAGGATGTGCGCGAGGTAGACGTAAACCGCGTATCTCGTCACAGATGGCAGATCGCTGCTCGCAGATCGCAGGGAATCGATGACTTTCATGCCGCGATCTGCGATCGGCGATCGGCGATCAGGGTTGGTCGAACGCTTCGTCGACCAGCATGACCGGGATGTCGCTCACGATCGGGTAGACGCGGCGGCACTTCACGCATTGCAGTCCCTGCTCGACGACGGGCTCTTCACCGCGGAACTTCTCGCGGTATTTGTCGCGGACGGTCGTGCGCCGGCCGTCCGACAGAGACACGAGCTTCACCTCTTCCTTGCAGAGAGGGCACGCTAGAATCTCGAGCAGTTCCTGATCGACAGCCATTTTGACGCGCGAACTATAGCAGATGAAAATCCTCCACCTTGCAGCCGGCAATCGCTGGACCGGCGCGGCGGCGCCGGCGTTCGCCGAGGTGGAGGCGCTTCGCGCGGCGGGCATCGACGCGCACTACGCATACGTGGGCGGATATAAGCTCGAGGCGAAGCTGAAGCACCACGGATTTGCGCATCCGGTCATTGCCAAAGCGCAGAATCCGATTTCCTTCTTTCGAACGACGACGGCACTGGCACGGCTCGTGACGCTGCACGGATTCGACGTCGTGCACGCGCATCTGACGTATGACCACTGGCTGGCGCGATTCGTCGCGTTCGGACGTCCGCACCTGCGTGTCGCGCGCACGTTTCATTCGCGGCGAACGCTGCGGAACGAGCCGTTCACGCGATCGTTGTTGTCGCGGACCGACGCCATCTTCGTCACGAACGAGGAGCTGGCGAGCGTTCCGCTGCTGCGTGGTCGCGAGGTGACGTTCACGCCGCCGCCGCTCGACGCCGATGAATTTTCGATCGATGGCGACGATCTCCGTTCGACGTATGGAATCCCCGATGAGGCGCCGGTGATCGTCGCGATCGGAAAAATGTCGAAGGACCGAGGCTTCGAGGAGGTCATCGAAACGTTCGCGCGCATTCGGGCGGCGATGATCGATGCGAGACTTCTTCTGATCGGTCACGGAGAACATCGGCCTGCGCTCGAGGCGTTGGTCGCGTCGCTGTCGATCGGCGATGCCGTGATCTGGGCCGGATATCACGAGGACGATCTCGCCGAGCATTACCGCAGCGCTGACGTCCTGCTCTTCACGGCCGCCGGTTCGGAGGAGGGACACCGCGCGGTCATCGAGGCGATGGCCTGCGGCGTTGCTCCCGCGACCTATCCCATCGACGGCATGCGCGCGATCCTCGGCGAGT
>DASVHS010000288.1:0-3954 GCA_036382495.1 Thermoanaerobaculia bacterium
TGGCCCTACTCGGCGTCAGTTCGCTGCTGCCGTACGCGTATGACGCGAAGACGGGCGCGATCACGCTGATGATGACGGACGCGATCAAGGCGCTCAAAGGCAACTATCACCGCGCCGTCGTCTGGGCCACCGACACGAAGAGCGGAAAACGCATCGAAGCGACGTGGACGTTCAAACTGCCCGACGAAGTTCTGCCGTCGACGACGTCTCCCGCGATCGCGCCCGCGCAGATCGTACCGGCGACGGAGCCGGCCGCGGCGACGAGCCGGCGCACCACGGCCGAGCAGATCGTTCCGCTGACCGGCGGCGCGACGCTCGTCACGCACACGCCGCGGTAGGTGGAGGACAGGGCAATCCTGCCTGTCCGGGACAGGCGAGATCGCGTGTCCTCCAATCAAGCAGGCAATTTGATCTTCGGCTTTTCCTCGCGCGCTCGATACAGAATCGCGGTCTTCCCGATCGTGGCAGCGAGTTGAGCGCCGGCAGCGGCCGCGAGCTTCTCGGCCAGCTCCTCGCGCGCCGCGGAGTCATCCCCTTCGATCCTCACCTTGATGAGCTCGTGAGCGTCGAGCGACTTCTTCGTCTCATTGACGACCGGCTCGCTCACGCCACCCTTTCCCACACGCACGACTGGCGACAGCGGGTGCGCGAGCCCTTTCAGAAACTGCTTTTGCTTCGGTGTCATCAGCGGATTTTCTTCAGACGCGACAGGAATTCGTCGGGCTTCTCGAAGCCAACCAGGCGCAGGTCGCGCAACTCCCGGCCATTTCCATCGAGGAAGACGACGGTCGGCGGACCGACGACGCCGTACCGCTGCAGCAGCGCCTGATTGTTTTCGTTGTTCTGCGTCACGTCCGCTTTGATGCGGCTGAATCGCAGGATTTCCGATGCGACGGCGCGATCGCTGAACGTGCGCGAGTCGAGCTCTTTACACGGGATGCACCAGTCGGCCGTGAAGTCGATGATCGTCGGCTTTCCCGATGCACGCGCGGCGTCGAGCGCGGCCATGTCATAGCGCGTCCACTCGACTTTCGAGCCCTGGCTCGGGATCGCGAATGCGACACCGGCGACGAGCAACAGTGACGCGCAGGCGAGCCGCATCGCCCGTCCCGCGGTTCCACGCGACAGGAACAGGAACCCGGCGCCGATCAGCAGCGACACGACGACGCCCCATTTGAAAATCGCGTCGCCGATGAGCGGGCGCAGAAAGTAGAACGCCATCGCCACGAGCACGAAGCCCATCGCTTTCTTGACCTGCACCATCCACTCACCGGGGCGCGGCAACGCGTTGAGTGCGACGAGGTACGGAAACCCCATTCCGAACGCGAGCGTCGCGAACATCACGCCGCCGATGACCGGCTTCCCGATCTGCGCGACGAGTCCGAGCAGCGAGATGACGACAGGCCCGACACACGGAGCGGCGACGATGCCGATCGCCAGTCCCATCGTCAGCGCACCGGCCAGACCGGCCCGGCCGCCCGAGCGATTGGCGATCCAGCGCGGCGGCTGGATCTCGTACGCACCGAACATCGATGCGGACAGCACCAGCATCAGCACCGCGAACCCGATGAGCACCGCCGGCAGTTGAAGCCATGCGCCGAACATTTTTCCGCCGAGGGCTGCGACGACGCCGAGCATCGAGTATGTGATCACGATGCCGAGGACGTACATGCTCGACAGGGCGAAGCGGTGACCGCGCCGGCCGTCGCTCTGCATCGCGAAAAAGCCGAGCGTGATCGGGATCAGCGGAAACACGCACGGCGTGAGATTCAGCGCGAGCCCGCCGAGGAAGAGGATGAAGAGCGTGAGCGGGAGACCGTGCGAGGCGAAGGTCGTGGAAAGACGGTCGGGCGGAGCAGTGGGCTCCTCAGGCCTCGGGCCTTGGGCCTCGTGCCTCGGAAGGGCGGCGGACCTGAGGCCCGAGGCCTGAGGCCCGAGGCCTACATCTGCCTCCGCCTTGTTCGGCGGCAAACAGATTCGATCGCTGCAGGCCTGATAGCGCAACGACGCGTGAATCGAAGTCGCGCCGCTTTTCAGTTTCGCCGTAAACGGGATCTGAAAGTCGCCGGTGTAAACCGCGATCGGTTTTCCTTCGGTGAACTGGAACGCGCGCAACTCGTGCTTCGGGTACGTGACGTTCGTCAGGTCGGCGTTGTCGAGCGTCAGCATCGTCGGGATCGAGAACGATTCGGTCGGCGTGTGGGAGTTGATGTGCCATCCGGTCGCAACGCGCCCGTTGATCACGCCTTCGATCGCGTCACCGGAGCGCTTGCTGATCGCGCCGTCGATCGTGACCTTCGGCGAACGATCGGGAAGGACGTCCGACCCGATCTGCGCGAATGCGGCAGCGGGTATAAAGAAGAGGACTGCGAGGAAACGTTTCATTTACTGCCTGACCGGGCCGAGCTGACGCTCGATGCTCGGTAGCATCATGTCTACGTTTGGGATGAGCGGAGAGTTCGGGAACTCGTCCTTGAAATTGTGGAGCGAGTCGGCGGCACAGCGAAGATCGCCGCGGGCGATGCAGACATCGGTCATCAGCAGGCGGGCGCGCTCGTACTGCTCACCCTCCTTCTGGACTTTGCTGAACGCGTCGACCGTCTTCGTGACCTCGACATAGCGTCCCTGCACGAGATAGAGGAGGCCGAGCTCGTAGTACGCCTGGTCGCGCAACTCGGGCGGGACAGCCTTCTCGGTAGTGAGCTTCTTCAGGCGCGGCTCGCTCTGGTTGAAGTTCTGGCGGAGACGAAACTCCTTCGCGAGCTCGAGACGCTTCTCGTAGTCCTTCGCAAATGTCGGTTCCGTACTGACGAGTTTCTGGAACGACTTGTATTTCACGATCGCGCCATCGAGCATCTTCACGAATTCGGGCGCCGGCGCGTAGCCGCGGATCAGCCCGACGATGGTCATGTCGTGATTGAGGACGACGAACGTCGGCAGCGACGAGATCTGATAGCGCTGCGCAAATGCGGTCCCGTCGGCGCCGTCTTCCGTGTCCAGGCGCAGCAACACCATCTTCGACGTCGCTTTCTGGAACTCGGCGGTCGGGAAAACGTCCGCTTCGAACTTGTGGCACCACCCGCACCACTGCGCGAAGAGGTCGACGAAGATCATCTTGTTGTCCGCGTTCGCCGCTTTCTGAGCAGCGGCAACCGACTTGATCCAGCCGGCCGCGAACGTCTGCGGAACAGTTACCAACGCGACCAGCGCCGCGAGCAGAAGAATTCGTCGCAAAAAAGGGACCTCCATCTGGCTCACAAACGGCTGAGGCTTCGGAACCTATTCCGAGCGGCTGATACCGGCCGGTGACAGTTCCCCCGCCGCCTGCCGCTTCGCTTCCGCATATTGTCGCGCAGCTTCGACAAACGCGCTGAAAAGCGCCGACGCCGACTTCTCGCCGTCCATATCCTCCGGGTGCCACTGCACGCCGACATAGAAAGGATGCTCCGGATCCTCGAGACCTTCCACGATTCCGTCCGGCGCCTTCGCCGTCACTCGAAATCCGCGGCCGATCCCTTTGATCGCCTGATGATGCGACGAGTTGACGTTGATGTCGCGGCCGCCGCCGAGGATCGACGCCAGCCGCGTCCCCTTCTCCAGTCTCACATCGTGACGCGCCCGATCCTCGGGCACACTGACGTGCTCGACGTCGGTCTTCATCTCCGAGTTGATGTCCTGCATCAGCGTGCCGCCGGCGGCGACGTTCATCACCTGGAGTCCGAGGCAGATGCCGAGCGTCGGGATGCCCCGCTCGCGCGCGGCTCGGGCGATCGACAGATCGTTCTTCTGCCGTCGCGCATCCATCATCGGATCGACGCTCGGATGCCGCTCTTCGCCATATTCAGAGGGGTCGCAGTCATCGCCACCGGCGAGAAGGATTCCATCGAGCTCTTCGACGATGTCAGCCGCGTTCTCCGGCTGCGGCGGAATCACGACCGGGATCGCGCCGGCTTT
>DASVHS010000289.1:0-3104 GCA_036382495.1 Thermoanaerobaculia bacterium
ACAGCGCGGCCGGCCTGCCATTCGTCTCGCGCGGCCTCGTAGAGCTTCATGATGTCTTCATCGAGCGGCTCGACGTAAACATCGACCGCGCCGCCGCAGGTCAGTCCGATCTCCCACGCTTCCTCGTCGCCGAGCTGCACGTTGATCAGATGAGGAGTCGACGACGACAGCACTTCGCCGGCCTGTTCGATGACGCGCGCGTCGACACAGCCGCCGATCGTCACCGAGCCGAAGATGCCGCCGTCGCTGCCGACGAACATCTTCGTTCCTTCTTTGCGCGGAGTGGTGCCGACCGTGCGCACGAGCGTGGCCATCGTCGCGCGTTTGCCGGCGCGGCGCAGCCGCTCGATCAGGTCGAATGTCTCATGCGACATGTGCGTAGCGATGCGGATCTTTTTCGAACGTCCGCTGGCAGTGCGCGCAGCAGAAGTAATACGTGCGGCCGTCATGCAGTGCCGTGTAGCGGGCACCAGCGATCTCGACGGTCATGTTGCAGATCGGATCGATCGCCTCTTCGACGACCGGTTCTTTCGCGACTGCCGTGGCTTCCTGCGAGCGTCGCTGCTGCACGATCTCGGCGACGATGCTGAGCGCGATCTCTTCCGCGCCCTGCGCGCCGATATCGAGACCGGCGGGTGACTTGATCCGATCGACGTTCACGCCGCGGTCGCGCAGAATCTGAAGGATCGTGCCGGCCCGCTTCGGACTGGCGACGAGCGCGATGTACGACGCGTTCGTGCGCGCGGCCTGCTCGAGCGCCTCCTCGTCGTAGCGTCCATGAGTGGCGATCACGATGAACGACTCGCCGCCGAGCTGCATCTCCGTCAGCTTCAACTCATTCACGATGGCGTCGGCTTCGGGAACGCTTTGCTTTGTCGCGAGGGGATCGACGACGGTGACGTGGAACTGCAGCGTCTTGCTGATCCGCACAAGCGCCCGCGCCACAGTCTCGTATCCCACCACCACCATCTGCGGCTTCGGCAGATTCGGTTCGATGAAGACATCGAGCACGCCGCCACTGTAGCACTGCATCGGAACGTCGATGACGCACTGGCGTTTCACCTCGGAAGGCGATGCGCTGCTCAACGTGAGAAAGCGCGGCGAGCCTTCTTCGAGCGACTCCAGCGCGTTGCGAACGACGATGTCATGCGCACAACTTCCGCCGATCCATCCGGTCAGCGTTCCGTCGGGGGAGATGATCGCTTTGTCGCCCGGCTTCGAGGAGGTTGGGCGTTCGGCGCGCACGACCGTCGCGATCGCGAAGGGTTGGCGGCGGTTTCTTAGATCGAGGATTGTCTCTAGAAGATCATCGGTCCCCCGCCCAGATCCCTCGCCGTCTTCGCGGCTCAGGATGACATCCGATGGTGTGTCGATGTCCATCAGGATGCCTCGATCGTCGACCGCGAGTTTCGTGACTTCGTGATTGCCGAAGATCGACCGGCATCCGACATCGCCGCGGATCTCCATCATCTCGGCGAACAGCGAGCGGTCGATCACGACAGGATTGCCGCGGAAGCCGTTGAATGTCGGGATCATGACCTTCGCACCGGTGCGGCGTACTTCGTCGATCAACGCGTCGATCGTTCGAGACGACACGAACGGCTGATCGGCGAGAACGATCATCGCCGCATCCGCATCGATCGCTCGAAGTGCGGCGTGAATCGATGTGCTCATCCCGTCTGCAAACTCGGGATTCATGACGACGCGCGCGCGGCCGAATCGGATCAGCTTGCGGATCTCATCAGCGTTCGCGCCGAGAACGACGACGACGTCATCGATCTTCGATTGCGCGAGGTTGTCGAGCACGTGCTGCAGCAACGGCTTCCCGTCGATGGGAGCGAGCTGCTTAGACGAGCCGAAACGCGTGGCCTGACCCGCGGCGAGGATGATGGCGGAGATCATGGAGTCATTGTCATCCTGAGCCGCGAAGACGGCGAGGGATCTGGGCGGCGGTCACGTGTCCACCCTCCCAGATCCTTCGCCGTCTTCGCGGCTCCAGGATGACATCTGCGTTACTCCGCCACGCCCTTCTCCTGCAAAATCTTCCACACTTTCGGCGGTGTGATCGGAATGTCGATATGTCGGACGCCGAGGTGCCAGAGGGCGTCGACGACGGCGTTGGCGATGGCGGCGGGGGCGCCGACCGTGGCCGACTCGCCGACACCTTTCGCGCCGATCGGATGATGCGGAGACGGTGTGCAGGTCTTGTCGGTCTCCCACGCCGGCGTCTCCATCGACGTCGGCACGAGGTAATCCATCAGACTTCCGCCCTGGATGTTGCCGTCGGCGTCGTAGTTGATCTCTTCGTACAACGCCGGCGCCAGTCCCATCGTCAACCCGCCGTGAATCTGTCCCTCGACGATCATCGGATTGATGATGTTGCCGCAATCAACTCGCGACTCCTCCACCCTCTGGAAAGAATAACACCCTGGATTTACCCATCAGTGTTGCGGTTCAAACTTGAAGTCAAGTGCCGCGTTTCTTTGGAGCCGGCCTGGAGCGTAGCGTCTTGCCCGAGATGCGAAGGAGCGTGCGCAAAGCCTCGTTCACCGCGATCGAATCGGGAAATACATCCGCGACATCTGGCGCCAGCACCACGACATTCGCACCTTCCCCGTAGCGCGCCGCATATTTGCCGCGCACACCGCCGGAAAAGTCGTAGTGATCTCGCATCTCGTCGCTGCGCTTGGATTTATCTGCCATGTTTTCGTCGCTCGCGCGCATCGGCGCGCCTCGCGCTGATGGTGCGGATATTCTCGCCTCGTTCGGCGTGGGAAACAACCAGGATCCTTCCACGTGACGATGATCCGACAGGAACCGTTCTTCGCCCTCCGAATGATCAGGATCGGGAATCGTGATCGATTCCCGTCATGGCTTCACGACGGCAGTCTACTTGGGACGACTTCAGGCGGCACGATCTGCGACGGCGCCGCAAGCGCTGGCGGACGCGCGTGTTGGGACGGCCTGGTTCACAGTCGATGGTCGTGATGGGCTGCGCGGGTTGCAGCATGTTCGCCGGGAGAAACGCTGCGGCGGTCGCAGCGTATCAATCCGGGCCGCGTCATGCCGGATGCCCTGGGCATGACGCCGAGTTGACTGGGCCG
>DASVHS010000290.1:0-8426 GCA_036382495.1 Thermoanaerobaculia bacterium
AGGCGAGAAGACGTTCCACGCCGGAATCTTGATCGTGTCGAAGAGGACGAAGTAACCGGTCTGCCGCCAGACCACGTCGGTGAGTCGAAGCGATCCGGCGACGAGCAGCGCGCTCAAAGCGGCCAATGTCAGCGCCAGCTCGTACGAGATCATCTGCGCGGAAGCGCGAATCCCGCCGAACAGCGAGTACTTGTTCGCCGACGCCCAGCCTGCGGTCGTGACACCGTAAACGCCGAGCGACGCGAGCGCGAACACGACGAGGATTCCAACGTTGACGTCGGCCACGATCGGCTCGAACCATCGTCCGCCCTGAAACACGGTCCGCCCGAAGATCGTGGTCTCGTGCAGGAGGAACGGCCGGCCCCAGGGAACGACCGCGATCGTCGTGAGCGCGGGAAGCAATCCGAACGCGGGTGCGAGCGTGTAGAGCCACTTGTGCGCCTGCGTCGGGATGATGTCCTCTTTCATGAGGAACTTGGCCGCGTCGGCCAGCGACTGAAAGAGTCCGAACGGTCCGACGCGATTCGGTCCGGGACGGTCCTGAATGAGCGCGCTTCCGCGCCGCTCCACCCAGCTCATCATCGGCGTGATGGAAAGCATCATCCCGAGGACGATCAGGATCTTGATGATCGAGAGGACGATGTCCGTTGCGTCGAAAGCCATTCCTTACCAGCCCTCGGTGACCACAGCGTCCTCGGTGAGCGGTGCATTCTGAAACAGGGGGACGTCCGCGCGCAGCGTCTCGAAGATACCGAGCGCGTCCGCGGTGCGGAAATCTTCATCATCAGCAAACAGCTTCGCGCCGATGCGGCGGAAAATCTCGAGATCGGTGACCGCCTGACCTTTCGGAGCGTACGCCTGGCGGATGCGCTGCAGGCGGCCCTGCAGGTTCGTGAACGTGCCGTCCTTCTCGGCGTGAATCGTCGAGGGGAGAACGATGTCCGCGACTTCGTTGAGCGGATGCGTTGCGTCCCACGAATGCACGATGAGCGTCTTCGCCTGGCGGAGATTCGCGACGATCGCGGGATCTTTCGTCCGCGTGCTGAAGTTCGCGTCGCAGATGTAGAGGACGTCGATTCCTGCGGCGCCTTTCACCATGACATCCTCGACCGTGCGTGAGCTGTTGTCGCCGATCACGGCCCGGACGCCGCGGAAGTTCGGCGCGCCCTGCGTGCCGAGGAGCCATTCGGTGCGCGACTTCATTTTGATCGGACCGATGGAATCGACCATCACGTCGAAGATCTTTGCGCCCAGGCGGTCGGTGAAGAGCTTCTTCGCGAGGAATGCTTCTTCGTTCGTCATGTTCGCGGACGCAATGACCGCGACATCAGCGCCCTTGAGCGCCTTCTCGATTGCATCGAGCGCCTCGATCCACGTCGAGATGGCGAGGTAGTCGTCGTCCGTGCGGACCTTCGGAACGACGACACGATCGGTGTCGTAGCGCTCGTACGAGAAGCGTCCGTAATCGCACAGCCAGTGATCGTTTACGTCCGGATTGACGCGCGGGCGGTATCGGAAGATCTGGCCGTTGCGATGGCCGACGAAGATGTTGCAGCCGACATCACAGCCGTTGCAGACCGACTCGGACGATTCCAGGTTCCATACGCGATTTTCGAAACGGAACTCGCGCGTCGTGAGCGCGCCGGTCGGACAGACGTCGGTGACGCACGCGCTCATCCAGTTGTCGAGCGGAACGTCGGGATAGACGCCGACCTCGGTCGCCGCGCCACGTTTGAAGAACGCCAGCTCGCTCGTGCCGGTGATCTCCTGCGTGAAGCGGATGCATCGCGTGCAGTGGATGCAGCGATTCATGTTCTGCACGACGTGCGGGCCGATGGCGGTGCGGTCCATGCCCGGATACGTGCGCTTGAACTCACCGTAGCGCGACGTCACCGTGCCGTAGTTGAACGCGTAGTCCTGCAGCGGACACTCGCCGGCTTTGTCGCAGATCGGACAATCGAGCGGATGGTTGATGAGCAGGAACTCCATCTGCCCTTTGCGCGCCTTGTCGACCTTGTCGTTGTAGACGTGGATTTTCATCCCGTCTTTCACGGGCGTCGAGCAGCCGGCCTGCAGCTTCGGCATGCCTTCGACTTCGACGAGACACATGCGGCACTGGCCGACGACGGTCAGCGACGGGTGATAGCAGAAATGCGGGACGTGAACGTCGGCAGCTTTGGCGGCTTCGATGACGTTGATGCCGTCCTGGACTTCGACTTCGACTCCGTCGATTGTAACTTTGCCCATAGGTTGTACTTGCGCTGTGCAGGCTGAGCGCCCAAGGAAGGGCGTCGTCGGCGTCGGAAGATTCTCACGTCACTGTCGTGAAAATTTTCACAAGGGCGGAGGATAGTCGTTGACGGCGGGGCCGTCAACGGAGATGCAAATCAAATGATGAAAGGGAATCTGACACCCATGTCATCCCGAGCGTGAGCGAGGGACCCGGGTGGTAAGGGAGGCCGGCCTCCCCACGCCCGGGTCCCTCCCCTTCACTTCGTTCAGGGTCGGGATGACATGAGCATCGTTTCTCTCACATCCCTTCATCCTTCATCCTTACTCTGTGATAAGAGAAAGCTCGTGAAAAAAGACGTCCCCATCGCTCTCGCCTCCATCGTGATCATCCTCGCCCTCTGTTTCGGCCTGGCGGCGATGCGGCCTGATCTGCCTGCAACGAAGTCGACGCCGTTCTCGACCTTGCCGGCGGCGAAAGCCACCGCGACCGCGACGATCAAGAACGACAAAGTTGTGATGCGCGTCAACGGTGAGCCCGTCACCGAGCGGGAGTTCAACGCGTTCGTGCAGCAGGCCCCCGAGCAGATGCAGGCGTTCTACGCCAGTCCGGATGGGCGGCGGGCGCTCGCCGATCAGCTTGTGAAGTTGAAGTCGCTCGAGCAGGAGGGACGGCGCCTCGGTGTGGAGAGCGACCCCGAAGCCTCGAGCCGGATCGAGATGGCGCGCGCGAACATCATCGCCGCGTACACGCTTCAGAAGATTGTTTCCCAGCCGGACGACCAGCGTCTGCGCTCCGAGTTTGAAAAGCAGAAGAAGAATTTCGAGACCGTGCAGCTCTCGCACATCGTCATCGCTTACGCCGGCGGAGGCGTCCCGCCGAAATCCGGCGCGCCGTTAAGTGAGGCCGATGCGATGAAGAAGGCTCAGAGCATCGAGGCGAAGTTGCGAAGCGGGGCGGACTTCGCGCAGATCGCGCGCACGGAATCGGACGACGTCAACTCCGCGACCGAAGGGGGGCGCCTCGGCGAGGTGTCACCGGCGTCTCTCCCTCCCGAAGTGCAGGGCGCGGTCTCGAATCTGAAACCGCAGCAGGTCAGTCAGCCGGTCAGGAGCTCCTACGGCATCCACATCTTCAAGTCGGGCGCCCGCAAGGCGCGCAGTTACGAGGAATTGAAGCCGATGCTTGCCGCGAAGATGCAACGCGACGAGGCGGAAGCGACACTCTCCCGGCTGCAGAAGACCGCGAACGTGGAGATGGACCCGAAGTTTTTCCCGAAACAACCGTCTCCAACGCTGCCGGTGCCACCGCGCGGGCGATCGTAATCATGAAGATGCTCGTACTGGGTGCCGGCCGGATGGGTCTCGGCGCGGTTCACGATCTCGCCGCGCAACCGGACGTATCGGCAGTGACGGTTGCGGACGCCGACGCCGCGCGCGCACGCGAGGTCGCCGATCGCGTGAAGGGCGGCAAAGTGCGCCCGGTCCATCTCGATGTCACCGACCAGCCCGCGCTCATCGGATTGATGCGCGGTCACGCCGCGGTCATCAGCTGCGTCAACTACTGGCTGAACGAACGCCTGGCGACCGCCGCTATCGAAGCGCAGACGAACTTCTGCGACCTCGGCGGCAACAATGATGTGGTGGCGAAGGAGCTCGAGCTCGACGGTGAGGCACGCGCCGCCGGCGTCAATGTGATCCCCGACTGCGGACTCGCGCCGGGGATGGTGGCGGTGCTCGTGGCCCATGCCGCGTCGCGATTCGAGAAACTCGATGCGATTCACATCCGCGTCGGCGGACTGCCCCAGAATCCGAAGCCGCCGCTCGACTATCAGCTCGTCTTCTCGGTCGAGGGACTGATCAACGAGTACATCGAGCCGGCGCGGGTTCTGCGCGGCGGCAAAGTGGTGATGGTCGAGTCGATGACGGAGATCGAATCGCTCGAGTTTCCCGCGCCGTTCGAGAACATGGAAGCGTTTCAGACGTCGGGCGGCACGTCGACGCTGCCGGAGACGTTCTTCGGCCTGGTGAGCGATCTCGATTACAAGACGATCCGCTATCCGGGGCACTGCGAAAAGTTCAAGGCGATGATCGATCTCGGACTGTGCGGCAGTCAGCCGATCCAGATTGACGATTCGCGGGTCGTGCCACGCCGTGTCTTCGGCGATCTGCTCGTCCGCAATCTCCCGCACGATGAGCCGGATGTCGTGCTCGTCCGCGTCGAAGTGAGCGGGGGAGGGAAGAGCCTGCGTTACGACATCGTCGATCGGTACGACCCGACGACGAAACTCAGCGCAATGATGCGCACGACGGCGTTCCCTGCATCGATCGTCGCGCTGATGATGGCGCGCGGACAGACGACGACGAAGGGCGCGCTGCCGCAGGAGCGTTGCATCCCGCCCGCTCTGTTCATGAAGGAGCTCGCAAAGCGCGAGATTCGCGTGAACGAGTACTGGCTTTGATGGCGACGGAGAAGCCGATTCGTGCCGGCATCGAGCTCGTCGCGGCGTCTTTCGTCGTCCTGGCGCTCGAGCTGACCCTCATTCGGTGGATACCGGGTCAACTGCGCGTCATCGCATACTTTCCCAACCTCGTTCTCATCAGCGCGTTCCTCGGGCTCGGCATCGGATGTCTGCTCGCGCGTGTTCCAACGATCGCGTTTTCGTGGCTGGTCGCCGCTTCGACGGCGATCGTGGCCGCGCTCAGCGGGATCGCGTTCACGCAGGAAGCCACGAGCGAGTTCCTCTGGCTTCTCTATTTCGATTTGCCGCGGAACGCGCCGGTTGTCCATGGCGTCCGGCTGCCGATCATCGGCGTCTTCGTCCTCGGGGCGGCGATGTTCGTTCCGCTCGGCGCTTACGTCGCCGAACGATTGCGTATTTTCCGCGATGCGGGCCGCCCTCTCACCGGCTACGCGTGCGATCTCGCGGGATCGCTCCTTGGCGTCATCGTGATGTCTGCGCTTTTTTTCGCGCGCACGCGGCCGGCGGTCTGGTTCGCTGTCGTGCTGGGCGCCGCAATGGTCCTTTTTCTGCGCTCGCGCGTGCTCGCAATCGTTCACGTCATCGCCGCCATCGTGATCATCGTTCTCGTGTACCGCACCGATTACGCCGAGGTGTACAGCCCGTACTACGCGATTACGGCGAGGCGGTATCCGGGACATGTGATGATCATGACCAACGGCTCCATGCATCAGGACGCGATGATCGTTCGGCGCAGCACGCTGATGCGACATCCCGGTGCGAATCGCACGCGAGAGGGCTACCACGTACCTTACCGTCTGCTCGAGCGGCGGCCGCGGCACGTCCTCGTGCTCGGCGCCGGAACCGGCAACGACGTTTCTGTGGCGCTCGATGAAGGGGCGGAACGCGTCGACGCGGTCGAAATCGATCCTGAAATTCTGAAGCTGGGCGCGGAGCATCCGGACAAGCCGTATTCCTCACCGCGCGTGCGACAGTTCAACACGGACGCGCGCGCGTTTCTCAACTACAACCATGACCAGTACGACCTGATCATCTTCGGCACTCTCGATTCGATGACGCGTTTGTCCGCACTGTCGAACGTCCGGCTCGATAACTTCGTGTACACGGTTGAGTGTCTGAAAGCAGCGAAAGCGCGGTTGACATCGGACGGCGGCATCGTCCTGTACTTCCGAGTTGGAGCCGATTACATCGACGAGCACATCGCGGCAATGCTCGTTCGCGCGCTGGGCGAGAGACCGAACGCGATCACCGAAGACTATCGGCTCTTCAACCGGATCTTTCTCGCCGGACCGGCGTTCGCGAAACTCGTCGACCCAACGGCGCCCCCTTCTTCTGCTGCGCGCGACGCGGCGGCGTTGAGTGACGCACCCACCGACGATTGGCCATACCTCTATCTGCGTGGTCGCGGCATCTCCGCGTTCTATCTCTCGATCATGGCCGCACTGCTGGCGATTTCGGCGATTGCCGTTTTCGCGGCGTCGCGCGAAATGCGCAGCAGCCTTGCGATGGGCGCAGTCGATATCGAGATGTTTCTCTTCGGCATTGCCTTTCTGCTGATGGAGACGAAGCTCGTGACGGAGATGAATCTCGTCTGGGGCGCCACCTGGATCACGAGCGCGGTGGTCTTCGGCTCGATTCTGCTCATGGTGCTTGCAGGCACTCTTGTGATGACGCGTTACCGGCCCGCGTGGCGCGCGGCGGCCGCCGGATTGATTGCCACTCTGTTTCTCGCCTGGGCCGTGCCGGTGCAGAGCATCGTGGGCCGTCCGTTACCGATCCGATTGATCGCGTCGATGTTGTATGCCGGGCTGCCCGTGTTCTTCTCGTCGATCTGCTTTGCGATTCTTTTCCGCGAACGCGAGCGACCGGACGTGGCCTTTGCGTGGAACATGCTCGGCGCCGTGGTGGGCGGACTCCTCGAATTCGGCTCGATGGCGGTCGGGATCAAAGCGATGACGCTGCTTGCGCTCGTCGCGTACCTGCTGGCCATCCTTCACAGGCAAAAGAGTGCTGCGTCGCCCGCCATCGCTGGTGCAGGCACCGCGAGTGAAGAGCCATGTACGTGATTCTTCGCTGGCTGCTGAACACCCTCGCGCTGCTCGTGGTCGTGTACGTGTGCCGTCCGCATTTCCTCGTTCGCGATTTCCTCACACTGGCCATTGCCGCGCTCGTCCTCGGCCTGCTCAATGCGATCGTGCGGCCGATCCTGTTCATCCTGACCCTGCCCCTGACGATCCTGACGCTCGGCCTGTTTCTGATCGTGCTGAACGCGTTGATGCTCGAGATCACCGCCGCGATCGTTCCCGGCTTTGTGATCGACGGCTTCGGCTGGGCGATGGTCGGCGCGATCGTGCTCGCCATCGTGTCGCTCGTGACGAACCGGATCGGCGTAGCCGCGAAACCTCGCGACGGAGTGAGTTAAACTGACGCTGCCGTGAACATCATCAAGAACCGCGTGAACGACGTGACCATCCTCGACATCCAGGGGGTGATCAAGCTCGGCGAGAGCGCACGCGAGTTCTCGTCGTATCTGGAGAAGGTCCTCAACGAGGAAACCGGCCCGGTGATGATCAACTTCGAGTCTATCAACTACATGGACTCGACCGGCCTCGGCGAACTGATCGGCTATCTGCAGAAGTTCGAGGACCGCCAGCGCAAGATGGCACTCGTGAAACCGTCCCACCGCATCCTGGCGCTGCTCAAGATCACAAAGCTCGACACGATCTTCAAGATCTTCGACTCACGCGACTCGGCCATGACGTACCTGAACGACTCGGCCGCTTGAAAACAGAGCGCAGTGGGCAGAGGGCAGAGCGCAGACTTGCTTCCCTGCGCTCTGCCCTCCGCGCTCCGCGCTCTGTTTTCGATGTGTTAGCATTCGCGCCGTTTTTGCATTGAAAGCATGACCCAGAGCTACATTCCGATTCTCATCCTGCTCGTCGTGGCCGCCGGACTCGGTGCGGTGATTCTCGGCTTGAGCTGGGTGCTCGGACGGCATCAGCGAAATCCGTCGAAGCTCGCGCCGTACGAGAGCGGTGTGCCGCTCCTCGACGTCAACCGCAAGCGAATCAACGTCCGCTTCTATCAGATCGCGATGCTGTTCATCCTGTTCGACATCGAGGCGGCGTTCCTCTATCCGTGGGCAGTCATCTATCGCGATGCCGCGCACGGGCCCGCGGCGTGGTTCATCTTCAATGAGATGCTCGTCTTCATTCTTCTTCTGGGCGTTGGCTACGTCTACGTCTGGAAGAAGAAGACGTTCGACTGGTAAGTAGCTCGATCGATGGCTGACCTTCATCCCGACAATCCCTATTCGAAAGAACGCTTCGCCGACCCGGCGAAGAAAATGGCGTTCCCTCCGGAAGCGAAGAAGAAGTTCGACTGGATCCTCACGCGCTATCCCACGAAGGAAGCGTGTCTTCTACCGACGCTTCATCTCGCGCAGGAAGTGTGGGGATGGATCTCGCCGGAGACGGTCCACTACGTCGGCGAGCTGCTCGATCTGTCGCCGGCGACCGTGTTCGGGGTCGTCTCGTTCTACAACATGTACAACCAGAAGCCGGTGGGCCGCTACCACCTGCAGGTCTGCACGAACCTGAGCTGCATGATCACGCGCGCGTACGACATCTACGATCACCTGTGCGAGAAACTCGACGTGACGCCGGGCGGCACCACGAAGGACGGCAAGTACACCGTCATCGACGTCGAATGCCT
>DASVHS010000291.1:0-6587 GCA_036382495.1 Thermoanaerobaculia bacterium
TACGGCGCGAAATATCCTCGGATCGTCCTCGCGGTCAGCTTCGGCGACCCCAGCAGCACGCGAACGCGCCGCCACTCGTTGGGTTTCGCGTAGTCAGTGATCTGGTAGGTGATGGCGAACTGCGCGCGGAGATCCTTCTCGATCTCGCGATACTTCGCCTGCAGATTCTCCTCGGTTGCCGTGGCCACGAAGCCGCCGGTCTCCGTCGCTAAATTCTTGAGCGACTGGATATCGCGATCGGATGTTTCGCCGCCCATCTCGTAAACGATGAAGTACAGCGGGATGCCGCTCGCCGTCGCGATCTTCTTCGCATCGTCGTACGAATCGATCGATGACGTGTCGCCGCCGTCGGTCAGGACCACGATGGCACGGCGGTTCTTCTCGTTCTTCAATTCGCGGATCGCGGTGTCGACCGCATCGTACAAAGCCGTCTGCCCTTGCGGTTGAATGCCGGCGAGCGCTTTCTGCACGAGCGCGCTGTCGTCGGTGAGAGCCTGCTTCCGTCGCGGCGTTTCCTGAACCGCGTAGACGCTGCAGCGATCGTTCTTCTTCAAAGTGTTGCGTGCAAATCCGAGGGCGGCCTTCGTTGCGCGGTCCATGCTGTACGTCATGCTCGCCGAGGCGTCGAGGAGGAGCGCGATCGAGATCGGCTGGTCGAATGCCTTGCCGAACTCGACGATCTTCGCCTCCGAACCGTTATCGAGGATCCGGAAGAGCGATCGATCGACGTCGTCGTGCGTCACGCCGTCGCCATCGACGACCGAAACGAAGATCGGTACGGTTCGCACCTGGATCTCTTCGACGTGAACGTCGCCGGCGCTCGACCAGAAGTCGGCGGCTTCTTCGCCGGACCTCGCGCGCGCCGTCACCTGCACGAACCCTGTGGCCATGACCTCAGTAGGAACGGTGAACCGGAACGGTGCGTCCGCGACGGACGTGACCAGTTTTCCCGCGTTCCACAGTTCGACGACGGCCACGGGATCGTCCTGAGGCGCGGTGGTCGTCGCTTCGAAAAGATGCGCGACGACATCGACCGGCTTCACGTTGACGCTGAGCGGCAGATGTCCCCGATTGACGGTCTCGACCCACTGCACGCGATGCTTGCCGGGTCCGATCGCGCTCACGTTGATCTTGTGTTCCATCGCGGTCGGCCCGAAGTCGCATGTGACTCTGTACGGCGACTGCAGTGAGTCCGCGATTCGCTGTCCGTCGACGGCGATCGATACGCGCGCGTCGTCGAAGTCCGGGTTGACCGTAATCTCGATCACACCCTTGTATTCTGTGGAGGGGAGTTGCTCGCCGCGGCTCAGAACGAGCTGCGTGTTTCCGTGGGCGGCCGAAGCGAGACTACTGATGAGAATCGCTGCTGCGACCGATAGCCTGGGACACTGCCGTGCTGCCTTCATAAACCCGCCGATACTCGAAGCGGTTACGCGTCACGCTCTTCACGTAGAGTCGAGTTTCCGCGTAAGGAATCGAGTCTACAAATATGTCCGGGTCGCCGTCGATGGGTGTTTGGGCAAGCCATCTGCCAACGGCGTCTTCGCCCGCGTTGTACGCCGCGATCGCCAGTAGATGATTCCCGTTCATCGACGCCAGCTTTTGCGAATATTCGGCGGCGCCGACTGCAATATTTGTCATCGGATCGAATAGCCGCTGCCGGTCAATTTCGGCGAGCCCCGCCGCCAGCGCGATTCTCGACGCCTCGGCCGGCATGATCTGCATGAGCCCGACCGCTCCGGCATTCGAGACCGTCGTCGGCTCGAAGCCGCTCTCCTGGCGGATGATCGACGCAACGAGATAGGGATCGAGATTCCGTTTTTCTGCCTCGATGCGAATCGTCTCCCAGTAATCGAGCGGGTAGAGGATCTCCCACAGACGCTTCGGAATGTTCGTCCCGCCGTGACGGATGAACGTTTTGAAGCGGCGCTGCAGGATGCCCATCGCTTCGAATACCTCGCCACCTCCCGCGTAGACATCGGCGAGCATGAACGAGATGCCCAGGTTGCCCGGATACGCCGCCGCGAGGGTCTTCATCTCCAGCGTCGCATCTCGGCGCAGATCGACCGCGAGCAATTCGCGAACAGCTTCGAGTCGCGGCTCACTGACCTTGGCCAGCTCCGCATCGAGGTCGGGGAACGAGGCCTCGGGCGCCGGGCCTCGGTCCGCGGTTGTCGTGACGAGCGGGAGCCCGAGGATTTCGCGCGAGCGATAGGCGTAGTAGCTGTACGGATACTCCGCGATGACCTGGCGCAATGCGCCGTCGCGTTCGGCCGTGCGGCCGAGCCGATCCTGGATCTTGCCGGTCCAGAACAGCGCGTTCGTCTTGTAATCGCCGTCCGGATATTCGCGCACGTAACGATCGAAGACGCGCTGGGCGTCGTCGTACTTGCCCCACAACACGTACGTGAAGCCGAGGGTCCAGAAGTTTTCGCCGTCGGTGCCGGTGGCGCCGGCTTTGATGGCTGACTCGAGGTTCTCCGTCGACTTCGCGAAGTCGACTTCATCGGTCGCGTAATACTTCGCTCGTTGCACTTTCGCGTCGACGGCTTCGCGACTTCTCGGGAACTTCTTCTCGACCCTCTTCAGTCCCGCGAGGAACTCCTCGGGCCGGTTCGCACGCCATGCGGCACGTGCGCGGAGAAGCTGAAGCGAAGCGTCGAGTTGCTCGGGACTCGATTCGTTCAGGAGCTGCGTGTAATTGCGCGAGTTGAAGAGCGCACGCAGTCGTACGTTGCGATAGAGGGCGACGTTGGACGCATCGGGGCGGGAGTCGATTCGACGCAGGAGCTCGAGCGCCTGGTCGTATCGATTCGAGCGCGCGAGGCTCGAAGCGAGCCGGGTCGCGTCTTCGGTCGACAGCGCGTCGAGCGGCGAGGGCGTCGTCGCCGTGAGTTGCGCGTACACCTGCTCCGTGTACCGTCCCTCGGGGTAGTCGCTGAGAATGCGCATCCGCAGCGCGGACGCCGCATCTGACTTGCCGGCTCGTGCGAGTTTCGTCGCGAGCGACACGAAATCCGATTCGGTGAGCGCGTCGATGTTGATTGCCGCGACCTGCTGCAGAGCAGCGTTCATGTTCGCGTCATCGCCGGCGATCGCATAAAGCGAGGGCAGTTGCAGGCGCGCGATTGTCGCCGCGGAGCTCGCCGGCGCCGTCGTGACGATCGAGGACGCCGCGCCGATCGCATCCGGGATGCGTTGAAGCGTCTCCGACGCCTGGATGATGCGCAGTTGAAGATACGGAGCGATGAGCGGATCGGATGCCGCAGCGGTCTGGAGAGCCGGCACTGCCTGTTCGAACTGCTTGCGGTCAAACAGATCGAGGGCCAGCAGCGTTCGTGCGACACGCGCGGCGTTCGGATCGGCTGACGTTGTCACTTCGCGGAGCGCGCGATCGTACTTCTCGGGGTCGTCGTTCTTGAGCGCTCGCGCTTCATCGAGCGTCGGTGGCGGTGGTGGTGCAGCGGCGACGGGCGCAGGAACGGGTTCGGGTGGTGCGGTGACCGGCGTCGACTGGCCGCACGCCGCAAGAAGAATGATTGTGAACAGTGACGTCAGCGCGATGTGCGCTCTACGCCTCGAGACCTCACGTACCGGATCCACCTCGCACCCTCTCTCTCGAAACCTGTCCGCCTGAAAAACTCGTCAGCTTCTGCCGGATCGCCGACGATGAGCTGGCCGCGATCCATCTTCAGCGCAAGCTGCTCGACCTCGTCCAGCATGAACCGTCCGATTCGCTTGCGTCGCAGATCCTGCGCCACAACGACATTGTCGATCTGAATTGCGTCCGCGGTGAGATGAATTTCGACCACCGCGACGAGCTCGCCGACAAGCTTCCCGAGGAGGCCAAGTGTAGGACAGGCACTCCTGCCTGTCCGGACAGGCAGGAGTGCCTGTCCTACACCATGCAGTTCTATGAACCCACGGACCGCTGCATTGTCCCCCGATTCGATCGGCCGGACGAAGAGCTTCTGACCTCTCATGCCGCTGCGTTCACTGTAGCAAATAATTTCTTGACAAAACGGTGTCATCACGTAGACTTCACGCGGGCCACCTCCCAATAACACAAATTAGAGAGTTGACGCATGAACGTGCAGCAGGCGATAGCCGAGTTCCTCCAGCACGGCCAGACAGTCCGAAATCTGTCTGACCGGACGCTTCGTGCGTACCAGTCCGACCTGAGCCAGTTCCACCATCACGTGACGAACGCGAACATGGTGGATATCACCCCGGAACACCTCGAGGTTTATCTCGACAAACTAGGTACGGAGCCCTATCGCGACACGTCTATCCGGCGCAAAGTCGCGGCGCTGAAAGTGTTCTTCCGCTACCTCGAAGAGCAGGGTGTCGTCCAGGAGTCGCCGGCGCGGACGCTCAAAATCAAGCACCCCGTCGAAAACCGCGTTCCGACCGTGCTTTCCTCTCGCGAGATTCGCGCTCTCCTCGCCGCCCCCAAAGACCAGATCACCGATCTATCGGGGATGCGGGAGCAGTCCGCAGGCGGACGTAACCGCTACTTCTGTGCGGTCCGCGACAACCTGATCCTCGAGCTTCTGTTCTCGACGGGCATCCGGATCGGCGAGCTCGTTGCCCTCAACGTTTCCGACGTCGACCTGGAAAAGGGTCAGATCCATATCACCGGCCGCGCCACCCGCGGCCGCGCCGTCACGCTGTCGTCGGAGCCGCTCGTCGGCGCGCTGATGCAGTACCTCGAGCTCCGTGCCGAGCGAACGCTCGATACCGAGGCGTTGTTCGTGGGGCGGTCGGGGACGCGGCTGACGATTTACTCGATCGAGAACATCTTCAAGAAGCATGTGCGTCTCGCCGAGATCAAGCGCCACATCACGCCGCATTCGCTGCGGCACACGATGGCGGCGATGCTCGTCTCGAACGGCACCGACATCCGCGAGATCCAGGAGATCCTCGGCCACGCGTCGATCCTTTCGACGCAGGTTTACACGAAGCTGCCCATCCCGAAGGGCCGCCGGGCCGTGATCGCAACGCCGCCGCGCATCTTCGTCGAGCCCGGCGAGATGAAGCTGACGATCCGCAAGAAGTGACGCGAAGCGTCATCCTGAGCCGCGAAGACGGCGAGGGATCTGGGCGGTGGCGTCCAGCGATGTTCCCCCGCCCGGATTCCTCGCCGTCTTCGCGGCTCGGAATGACATGGGGTCGCAACCGCGATCCTTCCTTCTCGTATACCGACCCATGCTTCGTGTCGAGTCTGTCTCCAAGCGATTTCGTGGCGGGCACTACGGCGTCCGCGATCTCTCCCTCTCGCTGACCGGCGGCGTTCTCGGCCTCCTCGGACCGAATGGGGCGGGCAAGACGACGCTCATGCAGATGCTGGCGACGATCACGCGTCCGACCGCGGGCCGGATCTTCTTCGACGACACCGACGTCGTCGCGCGTCCGGACGATCTTCGCCGGCGCCTTGGCTACCTGCCGCAGGACTTCGGCGTTTACGACAATCTGACCGCGCTCGAGTTCCTCAGCTACTTCGCGGCGCTCAAAGGAGTGCACAGCCGCGCGCGCGTGCTGCAGATGCTGGAAACGGTCAACCTGCACGCCGTTGCGAACCGCGCAGTCGGAGGTTTCTCAGGTGGAATGAAGCAACGACTCGGCATCGCGCAGGCGCTGATCAACGATCCCGATCTCGTGATCGTCGATGAGCCGACCGCAGGACTGGACCCTGAGGAGCGGGTGAGGTTCAGGAATGTGTTGTCGGATATCGGATTCGGCAAGCTCGTGATCCTTTCGACGCACATCGTGTCGGACATCGAGTCGATCGCGACGCACATCGCGATCATGAATCACGGGATGCTCGTGGCGATGGGAACGCCGGAGGAGTTGCTGCGCGCGACGGAAGGGAACGTCTGGGATCTCGTCGTCACGTCGGAACAATTCGAGACGATGCGCCGGCAGCTGCGCGTGTCGAGTGCGGTGCGCAAGCCTGACGGCGTGCACGTGCGCGTCGTTGCGGAGGAAGCGCCGGCGGGCGGAGCCATCGCCGTCGAGCCGTCACTCGAAGACGCGTTTCTCTACACGATGCGAGGCGAGCGGGCGGCGTGAGCGGTTTCCTGTCGCGTGTGCGCGCAGTCGTTGTGGCCGACCTGCGCATCCGGTTCCGTCGCGTGTCGACGCTCGTGATTTTTCTGCTGCTCAGCGGACTGGCGTACGTCTGGGTTCCCGATCCGGCGAGCGGAATGACGCTCATCGTGTTCGGAGGCCGGCGCGCGCTCTACAACTCGGCGGCGATCGGCATGGGCACGGCTTCGCTGGCGACGATCTTCATCGGCCTGGCCGGCTTCTACGTCGTATCGAATGCGATCCGGCGCGATGTGACGTCGCGCTGCGGCTTCGTGATCGCGTCGACGACAATGCGCGGCACCGAGTACCTGTTCGGCAAGTTCGCGGGCAACGTCGCCTTTCTGGCTACGTTCATGAGCGGATTCATGATCACGTCGATGGCGATGCTCCTGGTCCGTGGCGAGGCCAGGCTCGAGCCTCTCGTGTTCATGTGGCAATACGCGCTGCTCGTTCCGTCGTCGATCATGTTCGTTTCCGGGCTGGCGATCCTGTTCGAG
>DASVHS010000292.1:0-5041 GCA_036382495.1 Thermoanaerobaculia bacterium
GCGCAACAACGGAACGGGTTCGTTTCCGATCGATCGCCCGACGCTCGGATCGATTTTTGCGGCGGCGGGGTATCGAACCGGCGCATTCGTGAGTGCGTTCGTCCTCGATCATCGCTTCGGTCTGAATCGCGGATTCGACACATATGACGACGCGATCGCGCGAGATCCCAACAGTTCGACGCCGTTCGATGCCGAGCGCCGGGGAAGCGATACGGTCGATCGTGCCATCGCGTGGCTCGGGCAGGACAAGCAGCGGCCGTTCTTCGTGTGGGTTCATCTGTATGACGCGCATGCTCCGTATGCGCCGCCGGAGCCGTATCCGAGGACGTATGACGGGGAGATTGCGTATGTGGATGCGCAGGTTGGGCGATTGCTGGCCGTCATCGATCGGTCGAGCACGATCGTCGTCGTCGTCGGTGATCACGGCGAATCGCTTGGCGAACATGGAGAGTTGACGCATGGACTGCTCCTCTACCAGCCGACACTTCACGTGCCGATGATGATCGGCGGGCCGGGCGCCTCGTCGGGTGTCCTTCATGAGCCGGTCAGTTCCGCCGACCTCGCCCCGACGATCGTGTCGCTCGCCCTTCATCAAACGTTGAAGGCTGATGGCGCCGATCTCAGCGCAAGCGTCCGTGGGCACCACGAAGCCGCGCGCCACGATCTGTACGCGGAGAGCGAATACGCGTCGATGTTCGGGTGGAGTGACCTGGCGTCGCTGCGACGCGGAACGATGAAGCTGATCGAGTCTTCGAATCCCGAGCTCTACGACCTGCACGCTGATCCTCAGGAGCGCGTGAACATCCTCAACGATCAGCGACGAACGTTCCGGTTGCTCGCGGAGGGTTTGACAAACGTACGACGCAATGGCGTTCGTACTCAACAGCCGGCCGCGGTCGACGAAGAGACTCGCGCGAAGCTCGCAAGCCTCGGCTATGTGGCGCCAGGGCCGGCCGCCAACCCGAACGGCCCACGTCCCAGTCCGTCCGCGATGGCGCCACTGTTCCGCATCTTCGAGGAGGCGAACTGGGCGTCGAACGAAAACCGGTCCGCGGACGCCATTGCGAAACTCAGGTCGATCGTGACGCAGGATCCGCGGAACCCGGTTTTCCGGAGCACGCTTGCTCGAGAGTTGCGAAAAAGCGGACGGCTTCCCGAAGCGATCGCGCTGTACAAAGAGGCCGTTGCGATTGCGCCGGAAGACTCCGATGCCTGGTACAACCTTGCCGTCGCGTTGCAGGAGGCAGGTCAGGCGAAGGAGGGTGCGATCGCGATTCGCGAGGCACTCCGTCGCGACCCGCAACGCGCCGAGGCGCACAATGCGCTCGGAATCGCGTATTTGAGCGACGGCGACGTGAAGTCGGCGGAAACTGAATTCGGCAAGGCCATCGCGATCGACCCCCGCGACGCCCGCGCCCACACAAACCTCGGCAACGTTTACCGGGCGAGAAGTGCGTTCGAGGATGCGGCGCGCGAGTACGAGCAGGCGCTGTCTCTTTCGCCGACCTACGTCGACGCGTTGAACGGACTGGGTGTCGTCGAAGTTCAGCGCGATCGTCCGCGGGTGGCCGTCACGTACTTCGATCGCGCGCTGGCCATCGCGCCGCTTTTCTTCGAAGCACAGCTGAATCGAGGGATCGCGCTGCAGCTGGCCGGCGACCGTGCTTCCGCAGCGCAACAGTTTCGCGACCTGCTGGCGCGCCTGCCGCGCACTCGCGATTTTGACGGTCCGCGGCGGGCCGCGACGGACCTCCTGCTACAACTCGACCGCGGCCGCTGAAAACGTCACCGCCGATCGGTCCTGCTTTCAAATATAGTGTCGGAAACGGTTCAATAATTCAGTCAGGAGGCCCCGATGTCCCATCGTTCCTCTTTTGTTCGGTCCATTTTCATTGTGGTCGCTATGGTTTTGTGTGCAGTGCCGGCCGCTTTCGCGCAGTCCGGAAGCGGAAGTCTCTCCGGTCACGTGACGGATGCGTCCGGAGCGGCGTTGCCGGGCGTGACGCTCACGGCGACGAACGACGCCACGGGTTCCAATCGCTCTGTCGTAACGGAACCCGATGGTTCGTACAAATTTCTGTCGCTCCCTCCCGGCGTGTACACAGTGCTCACCGATCTGTCCGGCTTCGGAACGGTGACGACGAAGAGAGTCGAAATTCAGGTCGCCACAGAACGGACGATCAACATGACTCTCAAGCCCGCGGCTGTGAGTGAGCAGATCACGGTCACGGCGGAGTCGCCGCTCGTCGCGACGTCGCCGAGCGTCGGCACGGTCGTCAGTCAGCGCGAGCTCGAAAACCTTCCGCTGAATGGTCGCCAGTTCGCGAATCTGGGATCCCTCGCGCCGGGCACGACGCTTTCGGTCAATTCCGATCCGACGAAGCCGGGACAGCTCACGATCGCGCTGAACGGCGGCAGCGGCCGCAACGTGAACTTCCTGATCGATGGCGGCGACAACACCGATGACACGATCGGTGGCGCGTTGCAGAACTTCAATATCGAAGCCGTCCAGGAGTTCAAGATCCAGACGATGCAGTACAAGGCGGAGTTCGGCCGTTCCAGCGGCGGCGTTTTGAGCGTCGTCACGAAGACGGGAACGAATGACTTCATGGGCAGCGCGTACGACTTCTATCGATCGAAGGCTCTCAACTCGCTGTCGCAGTCGGAAATCGACAACGGCAATGAGAAGCAGCCCTATCGCCGCGATCAGTACGGATTCTCGCTCGGCGGGCCGATCGTGAAAGACAAGGCGCACTTCTTCGGGACGTATGAGAAGACGAAGCGGACGACGACGTACACGGTGCAGACCCCCCTGCTGCCTAACTTCAACGGGCAGTCGGTGACGCTCCCGTTCCAGGATGAGCTCGGAACCGTGAAGGCTTCGGTCGATGCCACGCCGAAGCAGTACCTGCAGGTCCGTTACGGCTACCAGAAGAACTCCGACAAGTACGGCGCCGGTCCGTTGACAGCGCCCACTGCACTCGGAACGACCACCAACAAGTACTGGTCGGCACTGGCCGGAGACACCTGGCAGATCGCCAATGACAAATTGAACGACTTCGTTTTCCAGCGCACCGACTTCAAGAACTTGATCGCTGCGGACTCGCAGGATCCGTACATCTACTTCCCGTCCGGTGCGAACAGCGGCCAGAGCCCGAATACGCCGCAGTCGACGATTCAGAAGAAGTGGCAGTTCAAGGACGACTTCAGCTTCTCGCACGAGATGATGGGTTGGCGCAACGACTTCAAGGTCGGCGCGAATTACATCAACGAGCCCACCCTCGGCGGCGACTTCACAGTCGGAAAGACCGGCCAGTACAACCTTCTGCAGGACCGCGTTGGTTCTCCTGTCGAAAGCATTCTCATCAACGGCGGCTTCTCCGGCGACTCCACGCCGATCAAGCAATACAACTTCTACGGTCAGGACGATATCGGCGTGAACAACAGGCTGACCGTCAATGTCGGTTTGCGATACGACCTGTGGACCGGCTATGACCTCAATCAGTCCCTCAACCCGAATCTCGCCGTTCTTCAGGCCGCGGCCGACTCCGGCAAGTACACCGAGTCGTACATCCAGGATTTCAAGAACGGTGGCGGGACGAAGCTGAAGAACGACAAGAACAACTGGTCGCCTCGCCTCGGCTTCACGTATGACATGGCCGGAAACGGCAAGAGCATCGTTCGCGGAGGCCTCGGCCGCTACTACGACTTCCCGTACACGAACGCGACGATTCTCTTCCCCGCAAGCGCGGTGCAGTCACTGTTCGGACCCATCTACAACTATGAGGATCCGAACGGGATCAAGAACGCGGATGGCTCGTTCTATCAGCCGGGACAGCCGCTGCCGCCGAACCAGATCTCGGGCAAGCTGAGCGACCGCACGACGCGCGAGCTGGCTTCGCCGTCGCTCGCGACGCCGTACTCCGATCAGATCTCTCTCGGCTATTCGATGGAAGTCAGCAATGCGCTCGGATTGAACTTCGAGCTCGTTCACGCGAACTACAAGGACATTCCGTTCCGCTTCCGCGCGAACCCGATCGATCCCACCACCGGCGCCCGCCGTTTCGCGCCGGTCGCTCCGAGCAACTTCCGTCTGTGGGTCGGTACCGGTCACGCCAAGTATGAGGGCGCAAACATCGGCTTCCACGCGCGTCTCGGCACAAACTTCGAGGCTCAGGGCTTCTATACGCTGTCGAAGTCGACGGGCAACATCATGGCTGGTGCCGACGAGTTCCGCGTAGTCGACGCCGGTTACCAGCCCGACGTCTTGCGCGACACGAGCATCGATCCTCTCAATCCGAACTGCAGCGCGTGCAACGGTCCGCTCGATACGGACGCGCGCCATCGCGTTACCCTGAGCGGTGTCTATCGCGCGCCCTTCGCGATCAATCTCTCGGGCATCCTTCGTTACCGCTCCGCGACTCCGTACACGGTGTTCGCCGGAAGCGATCTGAATCACGACGGATACAACGAAGACCTTGCTCCGGGTCACACCGTCAACGACGCCCGCGGCGCCTCGTCCTCTCAGGTGGACTTGCGGCTCTCGAAAGAGTTCCGCGTATCGGGCCGCGGCGGTATCGAAGCGATCGCCGAGGTCTTCAATCTGTTCAACTCGAAGAACCCAGCGGGCTTCAACTCGCAGGGAGTGGCCACTGTGCATGCAGGCGATCCGCTCCAGAGCGATCAGCGCGTGATCCAGCTCGGTGCTCGCGTGCACTTCTAGCCAGCTCAACAGCTTTCGTTTCAAGAGCGCCGGTGGTCATCACCGGCGCTCTTTTTTTCCCGGAACATCCTTGTTGGCCCGTATGTTGAACAAACCGGACCGAGGTGGTACTGTTTGCCGCCCGGACGGACAAATGCTGAAGATCTCACGTGTTACGGACTACGGACTCCTCGCTGCCGTGTTTCTCGCGCGCAAGCATGGGGAAATTGTCGCGGCTCGCGAAGTCGCCGAGTTTTACCACCTGCCGCAGCCGATGATCACGAAAGTGCTCAAGGCGCTGAACCACGGCGACATCGTGAAATCGCATCGCGGAGTCGG
>DASVHS010000293.1:0-1936 GCA_036382495.1 Thermoanaerobaculia bacterium
ATCCACGGAAGAGGAATCGGCGTGCAGAGGGAACGGGTGCAGTCCCTTCTCCGCGGGCTTGATTGGGTGGAGAGTTTTGTTGATGCTGATCCGTCGGGTGGAGGGTGGGGGGCGACGGTGGTTTTGCTTCGGCCGCAAGAATGACTCATGTCATCCCGAGCGTAGCGAGGGACCCGGGCGTGTGGAGGCCGGACCGACCACGCCACAAGGTCCCTCGCTCTCGCTCGGGATGACATCTGAATTCGCGATTGTTGCACCGCACATGTCGACGCTTTTCGAGGAACTAAGCCGCGTCAAGACTTACGAGTACACCGAGGAAGACGTTCGGGAGTTCGAGCTTCTTCACGAGGAGATCCGTGTGCTCAAGAAGCAGCGCAACGCGGTCATCGTCGCGCACAACTACTATCGGCCCGAGATCCTGAAGATCGCGGACTTTGTCGGCGACTCGCTCGAGCTCGCGTTGATGGCGTCGAACGTCAAGGACGCCGATGTCATCGAATTCGCTGGCGTCCACTTCATGGCCGAGACGGCGAAGATCGTCAATCCTTCACGAACAGTTCTTCTGCCGAACCTGATGGCGGGCTGTCAGCTCGCCGATTCGGCGCCGGCCGAGGATCTGGTGGTCAGGATCAAAGAGCTTCGTAAGCAGTACCCCGATCTCGCGGTCGTGAGTTACGTGAACACAACCGCCGCGGTGAAAGGTCTGTCCGACATCATCGTGACGTCGGGGAACGCGGCGAAGGTCGTGCGTACGCTGACGAACAAGAACATTCTGTTCGTGCCCGACAAGAACCTGGCCCGGCACGTCGCGGAGCAGGTCCCGGAGAAGAACATCATTCCGTGGGAAGGGTTCTGTTATGTGCATCAGCAGATCACTCCCGAAGAGATCAGCAAAATTCGAAAAGCGGATCCCGATCTTGAGATTCTCGTCCACCCGGAATGCCGGGCCGATGTCGCAAAACTCGCGGACGCCGTCCTCTCGACATCGGGCATGGTCCGCTGGGCGAAGGAACGTCCGGCGAAGCGATTCCTGATCGTCACCGAATGCGGTCTCTCCGATCGTCTGTCGATGGAAGTGCCGGAGAAACAATTCCTGAAGGGCTGCAAGCTCTGCACGTTCATGAAGGTGACAACGCTCGAAGACGTTCGCGACTCGCTGAAACTCATGCGCTACGAGATCGTAGTTCCCGAGGAGATTCGGGTGCCTGCGGAGAAGGCGCTGAGAAGGATGTTTGAAGCAACCGCTTCGTGACGCACTGCCGTTCATCGCGTTTGCGATCGTCAAGCTCGCGTTCCACACGCTGACGAACGGCAATTACGGATTCCATCGCGATGAGCTGGCGACGCTCGACGACGCGCGCCATCTGGCCTGGGGTTTCGTCGCGTATCCGCCACTGACACCGTTTCTCGGCCGCCTCGAGCTGATCGCGTTCGGCGATTCGGTGGCAGGGTTTCGATTTCTCGCGGCGGCAGCGCAAAGCGTCGCCATCGTGCTCACCGCGCTGATCGCGAAGCACCTCGGCGGCAATCGCGCGGCGCAATGGATCGCGGCAATCGCCGTCGCGATCGCGCCGTTGTCGCTCGTCGCAAGCTCACTCTTCCAGTACGTCTCGTTCGACTATTTATGGTGGGTCCTCATCGCGTATCTGATCGTGCGCCTCGTCGAGTCGAACGATCCGCGATGGTGGCTCGCGATCGGAACGACGATCGGCCTCGGCGTCATGACGAAGTACACGATGGCGTTTTACGTTGCCGGCCTTGTCGTCGGTGTGTTTTTGTCGCCGTTGCGAAGTCATCTGCGCAGCAAATGGCTGTGGATCGGCGCCGCGATCTCGATCGTGATCGTCATCCCGCATTTCGTCTGGCAGGCGCAGAACGATTTCGTCACGCTCGATTTTCTCAAGACGATTCACGCGCGTGACGTCCGCATCGGACG
>DASVHS010000294.1:0-8063 GCA_036382495.1 Thermoanaerobaculia bacterium
ATGACCGGGCCAAGTACCTGCTCGTCTCGGAAGTGGCGATCGTCAAGGGCATCCCGGAGCTTGAAGCGGAGAAGGTGATCGAGAAAGCTCTCGACAAGTCGCTGAACCCGCTCGTGACTTCCGGCCACTAGGCCACAGAAAGAGCTGCAATCGAAAACGCCGCCCACGGAAGAGGGCGGCGTTTTTGTTTTTGGGGCCAGCAATTCTCAATTCTTGATTCGAACTTCGAACTTCGAAATTCTGTGGCCGTCGAGCAAAAGTGAATTTCGAAGTTCGAATTTCGAATGAAGAATTGAGAAACAGCACCGCTGTGCTAACGTTATTTTGTGACCCACCCTCGCCTGCCCTCCTGGATCCGCGAAAAGAAAATCAACCTCGAGAGCCTGCGCGGGATCAAGACTCTGCTGCGCGAGAAATCGCTGCATTCGGTGTGCGAATCGCTCGCTTGCCCGAACCGCTCCGAATGTTTTTCCCGTGGCACCGCCACCTTCATGATCCTCGGCGACATCTGTACGAGGTCGTGCGGGTTCTGCAACGTGACGACGGGCCGGCCGTACGCGGCGCCGTCAGCCGACGAGCCGCGGGCGGTGGCGGAGGCGGCGCGGAAGATGGGGCTGCGCCACGTCGTCGTGACGTGCGTAACGCGTGACGATCTCGATGACGGTGGTGCGCATCAGTTCGCGGAAACGATTCGAGAGTTGCGCGTCGCGCTGCCTGATGCAGCGGTCGAAGTTTTGACGTCGGATTTTCGCGGACGGGCCGAATCGGTGCGCGTCGTCGTCGAAGCGAAGCCCGACTACTTCAATCACAACGTCGAAACGGTTCCGCGGCTGTACGACCACGTGCGACCCGGCTCGCGGTTCGAACGTTCGCTCGGCGTTTTGCGTGAGGCGAAGCGCCTCGACGCGGGCGTCGTCACGAAGTCCGGCCTGATGCTCGGGCTGGGCGAACGCCGCGAGGAAGTCGTCGACGTTCTGCGGAACCTGCGCGCGAACGGCGTCGAGATCGTGACGATCGGCCAGTACCTGCAGCCGAAGCGCGAGAAGCTCGATGTCGTCGAGTACGTGCATCCGACGGTGTTCGACGAATACCGCGTCATCGGCGAAGACATGGGATTCGCGGCGGTCTTCTCCGGTCCATTCGTGCGCAGTTCCTACATGGCTGACGAGATCGCGGAGCGCAGAGCGCAGAGCGCAGGATGAAGACCCCGTTCTTCGTCACTTACCTTCCGATCTACATCGATTACCTCACTGTCGAAAAAGGCCTGGCGAAGAATTCTCTGTCTTCCTACGCGACCGATCTGAAGCGCTTCGGTAATCATCTCGCCGAAAAAGAGCTCGAGCTCGAGCGCGTCGAGCGCATCGACATCGTTCGTTACTTTCAAAAGCTGCGTGGTGCCGGCATCTCTGCGCGATCAGTCGCTCGAGCTCTCGCAGCGATCCGGGGCATGTTTCGCTTTCTCGTTGCGGAACGTCACCTCGAGCACGATCCGACCGAGAACCTCGAGAATCCGAAGCTCTGGACGACGCTGCCGAAGAGTCTTCAGGCGAATGAAGTCGAGTCGCTGCTTCGTGCGCCGGATCGCACGACCGCCGAGGGACTTCGCGACGCGGCAATGCTGGAGTTGCTTTATGCGACCGGACTCCGCGTTTCGGAGCTGATCCACGTGAAGATCGAGGACCTGGTCATGGACGCCGGATTCCTGCGGACATTCGGCAAGGGCTCGAAGGAGCGCATCGTGCCGTTCGGCGACGCCGCCCGCGACGCGATCGTCGCCTACATCGAGCGCGGCCGTTCCGAGTTCGTGAAGCAGCCCGACCCTTCTCTTTTCCTGTCGAACCGGGGGCGGGCGATGTCCCGGCAGTCGTTCTGGATGAAGATCGTCAAATACGCTCGTCTGGCCGGGATCTCGACCCATATTTCGCCCCACGTGCTGCGACATTCCTTCGCGACGCACCTGCTGGAGAACGGAGCGGACCTCAGAAGCGTCCAAATGATGCTTGGGCACTCGGATATCTCCACGACGCAGATCTACACCCACGTGTCGCGGGCGCGTCTGCAGAGGATGTACGAGCAGTATCATCCGAGGGCATAAACGGTTGCCGGTTGCCGGTTGTCGGATTCCAGTGGTCAGAAACGTCCTTCTTGCTACGGTTGTGTTTGCTCTCGCCCTCCCAGCGAGCGCGAGCATTGCCGTGTTCACCGACGGCCGGGCGATGAAAATCGCCGCGTACAGAGTCGATGAGGATACGGTTCAGTTGACGCTCAAGACCGGCGGCGTTCTTTCGATGCCGCTGCAGCGTATCGACCGGATCGTCGACGACGAGATCATCACGCCGGAAGTCGTCGCGGAAGTGAAGAAGATCGTCGAGTCGGGCGTATTTCCGAAGCGGTCGTGGCGCTACAACACGTCCAGCAAGCCGTTGTTCAAGACGAAGTTCGATCAGTTGATCGACGAGGCGGCCAGGCACTTCGACGTCGACGCCGGACTCGTTTCCGCGGTCATCAAGGCGGAATCGGATTACAACCCGCGCGAGGTCTCGAACAAGGGCGCGCGCGGACTGATGCAGCTCATGCCGTCGACCGCTGAGCGATTCGGCGTCACGAATTCATTCGATCCGGCCGCCAACATTTATGCAGGCACGCGCTATCTGCGCTGGCTGCTGCAGACGTTCGACAACAATGCCGACCTCGCAGTCGCGGCGTACAACGCCGGCGAAGGCAACGTGTGGAAGTACAACGGTGTGCCGCCGTTCCGCGAGACGCTGACGTACATCAAGAGGATCGCGAAGCATTTCGTCGCTGGAGGACAGGCGCCCTCGCCTGTCCATCAGGCCATGGGCACAGCCGAGGCGGCTGTCCTCCACCAGGTTCCCTAGACCGCGACTGCCTCCGACAACTCGCTCGTCGTCGCCGTCTTCGCTCTGAGCTGCTCGAATCGCAGGATCATCACGGTGCGGTCGTCGTCGGCCGGACGTGAGCCCGAGTGGCGCGCAACTGCCTGGAGGATCTGGTCGCGAATCGCCGACGGCGAGCGATCGGTCTGCTGCGCGAGCAGCCCTTCGAGCTGATCGAACCCGAACGGATCGCCGTTCTCGTTCTGCGCTTCGATGATGCCGTCGGACAGATAGACGATTGCGTCGCCTTCTTTCAGATCGAGCTCGACGGTGTGCGGCGTGATTTTTTCGCGGACGCCCAGCGGCAGAGACGGCGACTCGATTGAAATCGGCGCCGGTGTCCCGTCGCGCAGAAGATACGGATAGAGATGACCGGCATTCGTGTGGCGGATGAGGCCTTTCTCGAGGTCGAAGATCGTGAACGCGAGCGTCATGAACGCGCGGCGTTCCGTCGAGCGATAAACGAGCTCGTTGAGTCGTTCGAACAGCGACTCCTCATCCGCGCGTTCTTCGACGAGCGTGGTGATCGCAGCCTTGACCATCGCCATCACCAGGCCGGTCGACAGACCGTGACCGGAGACGTCGCCGATCGCCACCGCCAGCCGCGACTTGTCGATGTTGAAGACGTCGTAGTAGTCGCCGCCGATCGACGCCGTCGGCTCGAAGTGCGCCGAGAACGAGACGCCGCTCATCGTGGGGCCTTCGCGCGGCAACAGGTTGCGCTGGATCGTTGCTGCGATCGCGATCTCGCTCTGCAGCCGCTCTTTCTCGGCGACGCCCGTCAGGAGCGACGCGATCGACTCGGTCATGCGATCGAACGACTGCGCCATCTCGCCGAGCTGATTCGTCGGCCGCATCCGGATGCGATAAGAGAAGTCGCCGCGCTCGACGGCCTTCGTCCCCTTCTCGATCCTGTTGACCGCGCGCGAGATCGAGAAGATCAGGACCGCCGCGAACATCGCCGCGAACAGGTAGATGATCAGGAGCATGACGACGAGCGACAGGATCACCGTGCGCAGGATGTCGACGTAGTGACTCGCCGATGCGCCGAAGTAGAACTGGAACAGGTTGCTCGTCGGATTGAGGAGGAACGTGACGAGGTGCTTGTCGCGATCGGTCTTGCCCGTTTCCCACTGCGTCAGCGCGGTAAGGTCCGCCCACAGGATCTGGTTCGGCGACCATCGCCGCAGCAGGTCCTTCATGGCGTCATCGCTGTCGAGCTCGTAGTCCTCTTCCTTGCCATTGATCGTGACGCGGGAGCCTTTGCTCCGGTTCTCGGTCTTGCTCGACTTCGGCGCGGCGGTCTTATACGTGATGATCATCCCGCCCTTGTCTTCGAGCTGGCGTGCCCAGTTCGCATCGAGCGGCTGAACGAATACGACAGTTCGTTCGTCATTGGGAAACTGGTGTGAGCAGACGAGGAGCGGCGCGTTCCCGCGCCACGCCATTCCGCTGAACGTCGCTTTGCGCAGCCAGTCGGGAAGGTCGGCGCCGGAATTGTCGGCGGTATCGTGGATCTCCAGACTTGGCAGTGCATCTGCCGGCTTCTTTCCCGTCAGTCCGTACTCGAGCGACCACGACTCCATCTGCCCGAGCGTCGCCTGCCGCTCGCCGCGAAGCGCGGCGTGACTCATGACGCCGGCGATCATGTACGAGACCGCAAGCAGCAGGATCGCCATGAGGATGAACGGCAGAAGGCCGATCATCACGTAGCTGAGGAAGAGCCGCCTGCCGACGCGCCAGAACAGCTTGCGCAGCGTCCAGCGGATCGCGATCGCCAGCCAGAACAGCGAGATGGCGATGATCGCGCACCACGCGAAGAACGCCATGAACGTGAAGAAGCCTGTGGGCAAGTTCCAGCGGCGAAGAAACGGCACCGCCTGCTGGTAGATCACGATGTACGCGAGCGCGATCGCCCAGACGTAGATTGTCCGGCGGCCGGTATGGGGACGCGGCGGCTGCGAGTCTGTGATCGTCATTGGGCTCGCAAACTGAACTTACGTCTGCATATACGCAGATTCGGCCCTTCGGTTCAAGGCGTGCCGGAAGAAATAGTTCGGGACTTCAGGCCGTTCGATCGAAAAGCCCATGCGTATCCGTCTGTCGCTCGCAGTCTGTCTGCTGATTTTTGTCGCCGGCCAGTCGGGCGCAGCCTGCGTGAACAAGTTCACGAGCCGCGTTGACGGTCCTCGCCATGTCGTCACGCTTCTGACTGGGAAATTGACGTTTCAGACCGCACGGATGCTGGCTGCTGCGATTCGCGACGGAAAGGCGGCCCCGCTCGAATGGGTCGACGGTTCGGGCAAGAGCATCGCCCGCCAGTTCGGCGAGCTCAAGGTCGTGCGTCCGATGGCGGTCGGCTGCGACGGCAACTCATCAGGCGTGGTCATGATCGCGGTGTTCCCGGCCGCCCAGACCCCGACGCACAAGATGTTCGTGAAGCTTGACGCGAACACCGTCGTCGCGTTTGATGAACAGTCGGAGTGACGGCGAGAACCGCCCGCGAAAATCCTACCTACTCGACCACACCGGTTTTCGCTTTTCGATAAACGCCTTCAACCCCTCATTCGCGTCATCCGTCTTCATCAATTCCTCGAGGTAGAGACGTTCGACGCTCGCCAGGCGCTCGTCAAAGTCGGCGCTTTGCGCGATGCGGAACGCCTTCTTCGCAAACCGGATCGATGACGCACTCTGTTTGTAGATGCGCTGCAGCCACGCTTCGCACTTCTGCTCGAATTCCGCTTCTGCGAACACGGCGTTGGCGAGGCCAAGACGTTCGGCGGTCGTGGCATCGATGGGATCGCCGGTCAGAAGGAGCTCCAGTCCTTTTCGCGGAGCGAGCTGACGCGAGAGCTGGTACGCCGCGACGGGCGGGAACACGCCGAGGTTGATTTCGGGCTGGCCGAATTTTGCGCGGTCGGAGGCGAGGACGAAGTCGCAGGCAAGCGCGAGCTCGCAGCCGCCGCCGAGAGCCGCGCCGCGCACGAGTGCGATCGTGACGACGTCGAGCCGCGCCAGCATCCTGAAGCAATCATGAAATCGCGCCAGCATCGTGGCGACACGGTCGCCGCGGTGGTCGGCGACGCTGGCACCGGCGGAGAAGGCGCGGTCGCCACTCGACGTGATGACGAGCGCGTGGCGGTCGTTGCGAACACGCGAGATGGCGTCGCGCAATTGCTCGAGCATCTCGATGTCGAGGATGTGCAACGGCGGATCATCGAGCGTGATCCGGTATGCGTGTTCGTCGGAATCGAAACGGATCTTCATGGCGCGACGGCGTGCCGCTTCGGCGACTTCGTTGCCGTGGTCCGCGACCATATCTCGATCGAGTAGTCGGTGAGAATCACGAGACGTCCGCCGGCCAGCGCCAGCGTGCGGATCGAGCCGGGCACGGCGATGCCGGCCGCTGCAGTCCATGGCGGCAGCACGTACGTCTCCGCGGATATGGAACGGCCCGCGAGTGTTGCGCATCCGCCATCGATGACGAGGTCGGCCGTCGACGCCGGTAAAACCGCGGAGAGTTGCTCGCCGGTTGGGGTGAGCGATGACTCCGAATAGCCGTACACCTTGTCGGCGAGCAGGTAGACGGTCCCGCTGTTGTACGAGATCGCGACAGCGGTGACGACCGTCGCGCGCGTGACCTGAACCGACGGATGCAGGTTGTCCGTCACGTCGTAAATCCGAGTCTCGACCGGCATATCGAAAATTGCGTATGCGAGCGTGCCGTTCGTCGTCACGTCGATGACTCCGCCGGCAAACGACGCGGTCGAGACGAGCGATTGCGGATCGAGCACGTTCGTCCGCTTCTCGCAGCCGGTCGTCGTGATGCAGCCGCGCGAGAACGAGACCCACGGCGCGCCCGCCACGGCGGCGATCGACAGCGGAGCGGTGTCCGAGCCGGCGTTGAGAGTGCTCGAGCGGAGCAACGTGCCGGAATTGCTGTACTCGTTGACCGTCTGGTTGCTCGACAGCGTGAACAGCATCGCGTCCGACGCGGCGAAATCGATCACGCCGAGCGCGGTGACCGACCAGATCCAGCGTGGACCGGCGGAAGATCCGAGCTCGTACGCGTCGATGACGCGGCCGTCGAACAAGTAGAGGCGTGTCGCCGTGGCGGCTGCTTTCTTGTAATAAGCGTTGGTGTCAGTGTGAGCGATGACCGAGGGAAGCGATGTCGTCGTCGCGTAGTTGACCGTGGCGACGCCGGTCGAGGTGGCAATCGCGACGACGGTCGAGTCCTGTGCGGCGTCGATCGCGACCGCGCCTCCGGGAATCGCAATCGTTTTGTCGAGGCGCGACGTCGCGAGGTCCCACACGCTGAGAAGGCCTTGATCGTCGAGCGCGATCAGTTTGCCGTTCGCGATCTGAAGTGCCAGCAGCAGCGCGCTGTTCGATCCTGGCACCACCGTCTGCCCGCCATCCGTGCCCACCACCGTGATTCCGCGGAACGTGAATACTGCGGCGGATGTGTCGCTGACCGCGAGCGCGGTCGACGCACCGGGAATCGTCGTGTCGACCGGCGTCGCGTTGAGATCACCGCTCCAGAAATGCAACGTGGTCGTTCCGGTCGCTGAGATTTCCGTTGCCGCGGTCGCGTGAGTCGAGTGAGCAAGTTGCACGAGCGTGCTCAAGCCGCTCGCGACGCGAACTGGCGCGGGATTGAGTTGCGTGAAATCCGTGGTCCACAGCGTTCCATCGGTGAGCAGGACGATCGCGGTCAGGTCCGAGAAAAACGCGCTGCGGATCGGAGTGCGAAACGTCGACGACGTAATCAGTTGAGGAGGGTCGGCCTTGACCGTCCAGAACTTCAGCGTCGCGTCGGTCGAACTCAGAAGGAATCCGTTCGAGCCGTCCTGAACGGTCTCGCTGTTGTCATTGGAGAACGCGTGCTGGATGACGAGCGAACCTGACGCCGACCTCGTCATCGTCTGGATGCCGGTGTTCGAGAGTCCGGCATACACGGCGTCCGGCGTGATGACGACGGACGTCGTCGCGCCGATCGCGTACGCGCGCAACGGGAACGGCGCAGCAAAATGCGAAATGTCGTATGTCGCGAGGCCGCTGTCACCTCCGCCGACGTACAGCCGCCCGCCGGCGATCTGCAGCGCGGTGATGCGATTCACGGTTCCCGCTGTCGGCGCGAGCTCGTCATCGAACAACTCGACG
>DASVHS010000295.1:0-3866 GCA_036382495.1 Thermoanaerobaculia bacterium
TGCGATGCGAATGGCCGTCAGGTCACGATCGCGCAGGAGCGGATGCTGCCGCGCGATGCGACCGCGCCCGCGGAGACGTGGATGATCCCGATCTGCGTCCGCAATGGGACTTGCCGTGTGATCAATCAGCCCACGCAGACGTTTGCGTCGAGTGGTCCATGCAGCGCGCCTCTGTTCGTCAGCCACAACGGCGCCGGCTACTTCCTCGCCGACTACTCGGATCTTGAGCGTGCTGCGCTGCGCGCGCATGTCTCCGATCTTTCGCCGCAGGAGCGCGTCTGGTATCACGGCAACGAATGGCTCCTGGCGCGATTCAACCGCCGCGACCTCGCTGAATATCTGCAGCTCGTGAAAGCGCTGCCGCGGCGTGCCGCGGAGCGTCCGCTCGTCACGGCGCTGTCGGACAATCTCGTCTTCCTCGATCAGCGTCTCGTCAACGATCAGAACCGCGCGGCGTGGCAGCAGTTCGTGCGCAACGCACTGCGCGGTTACGCGCCATTCACGTGGGACGCGCCGGCGGCTGAGACCGCGGAGCAACGCATCGCGCGCGCGTACGTCCTCTGGGCTCTTGGCTATGCGGGCGATCGCGACGTCATCGCTGGAGCGCGGCAAACGGCGGAGAAGTACATCAAGGATCCGTCGTCGGTCGACGCACTCATCGCCGACCGTGCGCTGCGACTGTCCGCCGTCTACGGTGACGAGGCGTTTTTCAACCGCGTGCTCGAGCAGCTCGCGAAGGCGCCTACTCCCGAGATCGCGAATCGCTATCGCAGTCTCGTTCCTCTGTTTCGCGATCCGAAGCTGACGTCGCGCGCGCTCGCATACATCTACGGCGATCAGGTGCGCACGCAGGATCTGCCGCTCGTCGCCGCGTCGATGTTGACCGATCCCTCGACGCGCGCGGCCGCGTGGGCCGAGGCGAAGGCGCGCTGGACCGATACGGAGAAGCGTTCGGCGGGGACGCTCGGCCGCATCGCCGCGTCGACCGGATCGTTCTGCGATGAGGAGTCGAAGAAAGACGTCGAGGCATTTCTCTCGTCGCACCCGATGCGCAATGGCCAGCGAGTGGTCAGCCGTGCGCTCGAGTCGATCGACACGTGCATCGCGTTCCGTCGTCTCCAGCAAAGCGCTTTCGATGCGGCGCTCAAGTGAAGACGAATGCGTGTGGCCGCGGGCTTCAGCCCGCGGTGTGCGGGCTGAAGCCCGCACCCACACAGAGGCGGTGTGCTACGTTCCTCACGAATGACCACCGGCCTGCGCCGTGACCTCGGTACGCTCGAGTCCTATGCGGCGCTGCTGGGGATTCTCATCGGGGCCGGCATCTTCAAAGTCACCGGCGACGCCTGGCAATTGACCGGTCCCAGCATCATCCTCGGCTATTTCGTTCTCGCGATTCCCGTGCTGGCGACTTCGGTCGCGTATTCGGTTTTTCTTTCGACTCCCCTCGGCCGTGAGCCGGGAGGTGAGTACACGCACATCTCACGGACGTTCGGCGGTTCCGGGCTCGCGTTCATCGGCGTATGGCTGAAGATCATTTCGTACACCGGCGCGCTTGCGTATCTCGCGCGTGCGCTCGCCGATTACGTCGTCGACCTCATCGGTCGTGGCGCGAAGACTCCGATCGCCGTCGCCGGTCTTCTCTTTTTCTACGTGATTCATGTCGCGGGCGTGCGCTGGTTCGGGCGTATCCAGGTCTGGATGTGCGCGCTCCTGTTCCTCTCGATCCTCGTGCTTGTCGTCCCGGGACTGTTTGCGATCAAGGTCGCGAATTACCGGCCGTTCTTCACGCACGGGTTTGCCGGATTCGCAGCGAGCCTTGCGCCGATGTTCTTCGCGTACGCAGGCTTCGAGTCGCTCGCGCAGACGGCGGGGGAGGTCCGCGACAGCACGCGCCGCCTTCCGCGGATCTTCCTCACGGGCATCACCGCGACGACGATCATCTATCTATTGATGACCGTCGTTGCCCTGGGCGTTTTGCCCGGGTCGCGTCTGGCCACGTCGAGCGCACCGATGGCGGACGCTGCGGCGCAGTACCTGCCGGTTGGCGTCGCGGCCATCGTGACACTCGGCGCGATCATGGCCGTGGCGACGTCGCTCAATGCGACATTCATCGTTCCTTCGCGCGTCGCGATCATGCTGGCGCAGGACCGACTGGCACCGCGATGGCTCGGCCGCGTGTCGCCGCGGACCGGGACGCCGATCATCGGTCTGACGATCACGTGCGCGGGTGCCCTCGCTCTTCTGCTGACGAATCAGATTTCGCTTGCGCTCAACATCGCTGTGTACGCACTCGTGCTGCTGTACTTCATCCACAGTCTCGCGCTGCTTCTGCTGCCGCGGCTGAATCGACCGCTTTTCGATTCGGTGACGGTCGCGATTCCGCTCGGCGTGCAGCGCGCGATGGCGGTGCTGTCGATGTTGTCGATGGCGGCGTTGCTCACATTGCTCACGCTTCCGACGATCGAACTGCTTGTCGGCTGGTCCGCGGTGGGAGCCGTTCTCTATTTCGCGTCACGCTGGATAGCGGACCGCGGGACTTCCGGCGGGATAGAACACGCCGAGTAAACGCAGTTCACCGCGGCCAACGTTCTCCAGGCAATGCGGCTGCCTGCTCGGAAGAAAAATGCACGACCCGCGTTCGACAGGCGCTGACTTCGCGCCCGTCCACATCACGCCGGAGCCATCGAGGATGCAGATCACTTCTTCGTAGAGATGAAAGTGATCGGGTGCGCGGCCGGGCGGGATCGAGCCGACGAACTGCGTCGTCTCGCCCTGGATCAATTCGCGATACCAGCGGTCGCCGGTCTTCTGGATCGGTTGATCGTCGAGCCGGACCCGCGAGGCTTCGGCCCTCGTGCCTGCGGCCACGGAAGGAGTTCGCGAACTGATGATCGTCATGTCGCCTTGCAACTCGAGTTCGGAGCCGGCCGGGACGTGGATTCCTTCGTTTTCCTCGAGCACATACAGCACTTCGTCGTGTGACTCGCTGTGGAATCGTGCTTTGCCGTGCAAGTCGAGCACGCGCAACGACAGCGCGCTCTGGAAGTGATCCCATATCCACAGATCACCGTCGAGGCGAGGGGCGCCTTCCTTCAGTCCGACGACGCGGCAGCCGCCTTCGAGTTCCACAGCCATTCGTTTGGATTATCCTCTAACGCTATGCCCACGAAGGACGACGGCATCCACGCACGCAATCAGGACTTCATCCGCTACGAAGGGGTGACGAAGCCGCAGTCGTATCACCTCGCGGAGTCGGCGGACGACGATCAGTTCGACGACGAATTCCAGATCCGCACGTGCGACATGCGTTCGCCCGACTTCACAAAGCAGCTCGGCGACGCGCTGAGCGAGATCGGATTCGCGATCCTCGAAGGTGACGGCGTCGATCCCGTTCTTTACGACGATGCGAACGACAAAGTGCTGGAGATGTTCGGCCGGCTCTCGCTCGACGACAAGATGCGTTTTCGCGCGCAACGGCATGGCTCGGTCAATCAGGGTTACTTTCCGATCAAAGAGACGAGCAACATGCACCCGGACCTCGTCGAAGGGTGGGTCTTCTGCAGGAGGGCATTCGAGGCGCAAGCCGAGGAGTTCTGGCCGCTGCCTGAATACGAGTCGTTCTTCCGGAAGATTGTCCTCGCGCACGAGCGCCTCATCCTCCCGATCATGCAGAGCATGCTCGGTTACCTCGGCTGTGACGCGCATCTGTACGACGCGAAACTGACCGGCACGAATTTCGGTCTGCGCCAGAACTATTACCCGCCGATGTCGCAGGACGACGAAGCGTCGGGTGCCGCGCGTCTCCTCGGACACGAGGATATCGACATGTTCACGTTCCTCCCGGCGCCGCGGACGGAAGGTCTGCA
>DASVHS010000296.1:0-5888 GCA_036382495.1 Thermoanaerobaculia bacterium
ACATCTTGTACTTGCCCATGTCATCGGGCCCGAGCTGGTCGAACCACTTCTTGAGCTTTTCGTCGGGGTCGTCGCCGTCAGGCGAGATCGTCTGGGCCTGATCGAGCACCGACTGCGCCACAAAAATCGGCGCCTCGGTCCGCAGCGCGAGAGCGATCGCGTCGCTCGGCCGGGCGTCGACTTCGAGCGTTTTGCCGCCGGTGATGACACGGATCTGCGCGAAGAACGTGCTGTCGCGGAGGTCGTTGATGACGACGCGGGCGACGCGTGCGTCGAGGTCGGCGATCATGTTTTTGAGGAGGTCGTGCGTCATCGGACGCGGCGTAGCGACGTTCTCGAGCTGCAGCGCGATCGCGTTCGCCTCGAAGATGCCGACCCATATCGGGAGGAAAAACTTATCGGCTTCATCTTTGAGAACGACGATCGGCGAGTTCGAGACCGGATCGAGCATCAGACCTTTGATCGACATCGGGACGAGTAGCGTCATGGCGCGGCCTCCCCGCGGAGCGTGTGGTGCAGAGCTTCGTCGATACGGACTCCGATGAGCGAGCCGAGCGGCGTCGCAGGATCACCGGAGAAATTCACGACCCAGTTGTCGTCGGTGCGTCCGGCCAGCATATCCGGATTGTGCCGGCTCGGGCCGTCGTAAAGGACGGGCAGCACACGACCGCGATACGACTGCAGCCGCTCGTGCTTGATGCGCTCGTGCAGATCGAAGAGCCGCTTCAGACGTTCGGACGCGACGTCGTCATCGACCGGCGCGCCGATCTTCAGCGACGGCGTTCCCGGCCGCGGCGAATACTTGAACGCGAAGAGCGATCCGTACCTCACCTCTTCGATCAGGCTGAGCGTCTCCCGAAAATCTTCCTCGGTCTCGCCGGGGAATCCGACGATGAGGTCCGTCGAGAAATGGATCTCTGGAACGGCGGCGCGGATGCGGCCGATGATCTCGAGATATTTCTCGCGGGTGTACAGCCGCTTCATCCGGCGGAGCACTCTCGATGAACCGGATTGCACCGGCAGATGAAGGAAGCGCGAGATGTTGGCGTGATCGCGCATCGCCACGATCATACTGTCGCTGACTTCCGCCGGATGCGACGTCATGAATCGCAGTCGCCCGACGCCCGGGATTTCCGCGACGGCGGCGAGCAGCGCGCCGAAATCGCGATTCGAGATCGGACAGCGATACGCATTCACCGTCTGGCCGAGGAGCTCGATCTCGACGCGGCCGGTGGCGACGGCGGCGGTGACTTCCGCGACCACATCGTGGAACGGGCGCGATACTTCCCTGCCCCGCGTCGTCGGCACGATGCAGAACGTGCAGTTCTTGTTGCAGCCTTCGATGATCGTGACCTGCGCCTTCGTCGCCGACGGGCGATCCATCGTCAGATAGTCATACCTTCGATCCTCGGGGAAATCGATGGCGACCTGCTTCGAGCCTGCCAGGATCTCGTCGATGTAGCCGACGTTGCCCGGACCCATGACGAAGTCGACCCAGGGCGCGCGCTCGAGGATGCGGTCGCCTTCCTGCTGCGCGAGACAGCCGGCGACGCCGATCCGCGCGCCCGACTCCTTCTTCAACTCGCGCAGCTCGCCGAGGCGTGAGAAGACTTTCTGTTCGGCTTTTTCGCGGATGCTGCACGTGTTGAGCAGAATCAGAGTGGCCTGAGTTTCATCTTCGACGCGCTTCCATCCGCGCAATTTGAGGTTGCCGGACAGCCGCTGGCTGTCCAGATCGTTCATCTGGCAGCCCCAGGTCTCGATGAAGTAGGTCCCGCTCATTTCAGATTCACCGGTGTCAGTTTCTGCGCCGCATCGCGCGCGTCCGCCAGCTCGTGCTGCGCGTCCTGGAGCTGGCGCTTCGTCTGCTGAAAGCGCTGCTGGATGACGTTGTCGCGATAGTTCGGATCGTTCTCTTCGTAGTAACGCTGCTCGATCGAGTCGAGCTCTTTCTGCAGTCCGTCGACTTTCTTCTGCGCCGCGGCCAGGTGCTCGGTCGCCTCCCGGCGCTGACGGTAGTTCACGTCCTGCTCGGCGATGGTTTTCACTCCGGTGGTTTTCATGACCGGTTTTTCGGACTTGGGCAGTTCGATGAGCTTACCCTTTGACTTCTTCACGTCCTTGTTCGTGATGACTTTGGTCGCGCTCTTCTTGCGGGTGGCCTTCGCGGCGTGCGCCGACTTGACGAGTTCCTCGGTTGACTTCCTGTCGGGATTCTGTGTGGCAGCGGGCTTCAGCCCGCTGGTGTCCTGGGCGAAGAGACGCGGGCTGAAGCCCGCGACCACACAGAAGCACGCGATGGCGATGATCACCCTCATGGTTTGCTCGTCCCGGCCCTGCCGTAACGATCTTCGAGGCGAACGACGTCGTGAATCTCCGGCGTCGAGACCTCCGCGACGTCGGTGTCGACGACGGCTTCCATCCGATGAATCAGGCGAGGGGGGATGTGGAACGCCTCCCCTTCCCGGAGACTGAGCTCGCGCCGGTCGCCGTCGTGCTCGATCGTCAACCGCAGTTCTCCACGGACAACAAACAGCGTTTCCTCTTTCATTTCGTGATACTGCAGGCTGAGCGACTCGCCGCGGTTGACGTGGATGATCTTGCCGACGTAGCGGTCGGTCTTCGCGAAGATCAGCTCGTAGCCCCACGGCTTCGGGACGCGATGAATGTCGCGATGCTGAAAGAGTTTGTCCTGGCTCATACGCTCTTGCTGATGAGGCCCTCCGGGAAGCGCATGGCCACGCTCTCGATGACGAACTCCTCGATCTCCTGCGCCGTCTTCTTCGTCAGCGCGACTTCGGCGATGCGGCGCAGGTCGCGGTAACGGACCGATCGGATGATGTTCTTGATCACCGGAATGTTGGACGGGTTCATCGAGAAGATCTCCAGACCGAGCCCGAGGAGAACGGTCGCGTAGACGGGATCGGACGCCATCTCGCCGCACATCGATACCTCGATGCCGGCGCGCTTGCCCGCGTCAATCACGCCCTTGATCAGTCGCAGCAGCGCCGGATGCAGCGGCTCGTACAGATAGCTGACGTTCTCGTTCGAGCGATCGATCGCAAGCGAATACTGGATCAGATCGTTCGTTCCGATCGCGAAGAAGTCAGCCTCGGTCGCCAGCATGTCGGCGATGATCGCCGCCGACGGCACTTCGATCATGATTCCGATCTGCAGGTCCTTGTTGTACGCGACGCCTTCGTTGTCGAGCTCGATGCGGATCTCGCGGATCAGCGTCTTGACCTGACGCAGTTCCTGCACGCCGGAGACGAGCGGGAACATGATCTTCAGCTTTCCGAACGCCGACGCGCGTAACAAAGCGCGCAACTGCGTGCGGAACATGTCGCGATGCTTCATGCAGAGGCGCAGCGCGCGAAGACCGAGGACGGGGTTGTCTTCCTTGCTGCCCATCACCTCGCGCGCGAGCTTCTTGCCGCCGAGGTCGAATGTGCGGATGACGCACCAGTGCGGAGCGGTTTCCTCGACGAGCTTGCGATACACCGCGAGATGTTCTTCTTCTGATGGCAGCAACGGACTCTTCGAGATGTACAGGAACTCGGATCGATAGAGCCCGATGCCTTCCGCGCCGAACTTCGCCGCGTCGCCGAGCTCTTCGACGAGCTCGATGTTCGCCTGCAGCTGGATCTTGCGGCCGTCCTTCGTTGTCGCCGAGAGCTCGCGATTCTCGAGCAGCTCCTTCTCGGCTTCTTCGTGGCGCGAGACGCGAGCGCGATATTCAGCGACCATCGCGTTGGTCGGGTTGACGATCACGATGCCTTCGTAGCCGTCGACGATCACCATCTCGTCGTTGTCGACGGACTTCGTCAGGCGGCCGACGCCGATGACCGCCGGCATGAACAGCGACTTCGCGATGATCGACGTGTGCGACGTCCGTCCGCCGGTCTCGGTCGCGAAGCCGACGATCGGCCGCCGGTTGAAGTGGATCGTGTCGGACGGCGTGAGGTCGTCGGCGATGATGATCACGTCGTGCTTGATCTCGGAGAGGTCGTGATGGGCGACACCCTGCAGGTGTTTGAGCACGCGCTCGGCGACGTCGCGCACGTCCGCGGTGCGTTCGCGCAGGTATTTGTCGTCGAAGCTCTCGAAGCGCGCCTGAAACTCTTCCTGCACTTCCGACAGCGCCCATTCGGCGTTGACCTGTTCGGACTCGATCTTCTGGATGACTTTGTCGGCGAACGCGGGGTCGCTGACCATCATCGCGTGCGCTTCGAAGATCGAAGCGAACTCGTCGCCCATGGAGCGGCTGACTTTCTGCTTCAGCTCCAGCAACTCGTCGCGCGTCTTCTCGAGCGACTCCATGAAACGCGTGACCTCGCCGGCGACCTCGTCATCGCGGATCGGAATCCGGTAGACCGAGGTGATGCGCTTCTCGACGATGACCGCGCGGCCGATGGCGATGCCCGGCGACACACCGATTCCTTTGTAGGAACGGATGTCGCTTCGTGCCTGAGCTGCGGTTCGTTCGGCCAGCATGTCGATAGGCCCTAGGCCCTAGGCCTTAGGCCCTGGGAGAACCGAGCACATGCCGGGCGGTGGCCTCCTGGGGCCTAGGGCCTAGCGCCTAGGGCCTGTCCGTCATTCTACCTCGTCGAACTTGGCGTCGATGAGCTTCTCGATCGCGTCGACGGCTTCGCGCTCGTCCTCTCCGTCGGCGCGGATCGTCACGACCGAGCCGCGCCCGGCGGCCAGCAGCAGGATGCCGAGGATGCTCTTGCCGTCGACTTCCTCGTCACCTTTGCGGATCTTGATGTCCGACTTGAAGCGTGCCGCCGTGTGAACGAGCTTCGCTGCCGCGCGGGCGTGCAGGCCGAGCTTGTTCTTGATCTCGATGTCGCGCGAGATCAACGAGTCACTCCGGTGAGGGTCGTCAGCAGATCGGAGGCGACGCGGATCGCCTTCGATCCCTTCTCCGTGATCATGTGCGCGACTGTGGCGAGGTCCTTCGACTCCTGCTTGACCATCGCGAACTTCACGACCATCGGCAGGTTCACGCCGGTCACGACCTCGACGTGGCCCTTTTCGAGGAACGAGAGGCTGATGTTGCTCGGCGTGCCGCCGAACATGTCCGTGAAGATGATGACGTCGCGGTCCCGGCCGACGCGTTCCAGCGCCTCGCGGATCTTTTCGCGGGCGGCGTCAACGCTCTCGTTCCATTCCAGCGGGACGGCCTCGATGCCCGAGACGTCGGCCTCGATCTGTTTTGCGGCGTTCAGCAGCTCAAATGCGAGATTTCCGTGAGTAACGATGAGAGCACCAATCATTGCGGCGACATTCTAGTGGCATCGCGGCGAGACTCTCCACCAAGCAGCCAGTGCCGCGTACCGCGCCGCTTCCGCGAAATGCCCGGTCCTTGCGAAAACACGAGCACCATCCATCCACTGGCGCGCCGTTCGTTTGCGGGCGCATTTCCGCAGCTCTCGATCCGATTGCTCACTGCAGAATCGAGCAAATGCCTCGCGCATGGTCTTGTCGGCGGTGGACGCCATGCCTGTTGCCCCATCGAGTCTCCAGACGGTGATGAGCGCGGCGATCTCTTCATTGCGGATCGGACGCCCGAGGTAACTGCCGAGAGACCGACTCATGATCGCGGTCCAGTTCGCGCGCTTGATATTCGCGTATTGAACGCTGGAGCGGGCGTTGTGCTGGCGTTGCTTCATCCCGATCAACGGCAGCGTCAGAATTCGCCCACGGCGAAGCAGTCGAACCCACAGATCGTAATCCTCCGAAGAGGGATACTCACACGCATACCCGCCCTCATCGATGACCTCGGATCGCCGGAACATCACCTGTCCACCGCCGCCGACGATGTTGTAGAAGTTGAGCAGATACGTCACGACTTCGTGCGGCTCGTCTCCGCGCCAGGTGCC
>DASVHS010000297.1:0-3829 GCA_036382495.1 Thermoanaerobaculia bacterium
AATCCTGTCCCCGCAACCAATCAAATCAAGCATTAGCGGCCACCGATCCGGTGGCCGTTCTGCTTTGGCGACACTGTTCGCGACTAGGCAGTTCAGGCGGCTGCAGGACCGCTGCTGCGCGAACGCCACCGTTCGATCCTCACCCCTTTGATCAGCAGCCACACCGCGAACGACGTCTCCCCGATAAACGCGGGACCGGCCATGATCATGAACAGGCGACCGGCGAGTTGCGGCGCGAGCACCAACCCGAAGCCGTTGAACATGTACGCGAGTCCGGCGAGCTGGTACAGGACGCCGATCGGCTTCGGGAAGTAGCCCGACGTGAAGATCAGGTATCCCGTCACGAAAAAGAACGGGCCGAACAGCAGCAGGGCGATGCCGAATCCGAATACATGCGCCTTCATCGCCAGCGCGGTCATCGCCTGCAGTTGGCCGGCTGTGAAGGCGGTCAGGTACGCGCTTTTGCCGAGCGGGAACAGTGCCTCCACGAGCTGAATTGAATACGCGCTTTCCACGGCGGTAGCGGTGCTGCCGAACAGTAGCGCCATGAGTGCCAGCTCTTTGTGGACCGGCCTCGTCAAAACGTAGAGGACCACGGCGAGCGCGATGGAGATGACCACCAGCAGCATCTCGATCGCAATGCCGGTCCGCCAGAGCATCTCCATCTTCTGCAGATTCGCGAACGTCGCGGCGGCATCGCCGCCGGCCATGATCCGGCCGCGGATGAATACCTCTTCAATGATGCCGAGAGCGATCATGATCAGATACAGAACGCCCCCCACTCGCGCGTAGACCTGGGGATTGATCTCTTTATTCATTGGCACCCCACAGCCCGCGCACCGAGAGGATGACGGAGAAGAGCGAGGTCACGCCGATCGTGATGAGCGTCCAGACGAAGAACAAGGCTCCGCTGGAGTTGGCGATGCGGCTGTGGACACCGACACCCTTCCCCATCATGTGGATGACGGGCACGACCAACCCGAGGAGCGACCCGAGGAGGATGATGACGTACCCCGATCGCCGTTCGGCGAGCACCAGCGTTCCGTACAGCCAGACCACAGAGATGGGCACAGCAATGAGGTTTTCGACCCCTCCCTTTTCGAACCCGCGCACGATGTCGTCCGCCAGGTGAAGCGTGAGAAGGAGGAGCGAGAGCAGAGACGCGATGGTCAACATGACGTTGTGTTTCATTCGATCCTCACCTCGTTCGATTCCGCGGCCAACATCGTGGCGGCACGCGTGCGCTCGAACAATCAGACTGCGACGAAGCGCGGATTGGCGAGGACGAACGGCGGCTACATCTGCCGGAAGCGTAACGTCATTCCGAGCGTGAGCGAGGAATCTGGGCGGTGGCGGTGGGTGATTCCGCCACCCAGATTCCTCGCGCTCTACGGCGCTCGGAATGACAGCGCCGCAGCACCGCGATCACACCGGCATCAACGCGACAGCTGTGCGAACAGACCGCGAATCGCGTCGGAGTTCATGCCCGCACCCAGGCCGAGTGACAGCGCGACGCGCGCCTTCGGCCCTGACAACCATCCGCCGTCGATGACGCCGAGGTCGTGAAGGGTCCGTCCGCCGCCGGGACCGCCGTAGACGGGCGCGATCCGTCCGGTCGAGCATCGCGACACCAGCACGACCGGAATCGACGCCGCGATGATTGCCGCGATCGGCTCGTTCCAGACGTTCGGCACATTGCCCGCTCCACTCCCCTCGATCACGATGCCGGCGACGCGTGCATCGAGCAGCGCGTTCAGGATGAGCGCATCCGCTCCGGCCGCCATCTTGACGAGGTGCACATTGTCTCTCCCGCGACTGCACTCGACGTGCGTTCGCGCGCCGATCGCCGAGCGATACCACACACCTCGATCGTCGATGATGCCGAGCGGGCCTGTTTCCGGCGACGCGAATGTCGAGAGCGAAGTCGTGTGCGTCTTCGTGACATATCGCGCGGCGTGAATCTCGTCGCTCATCGACAACAGCGTGCCGCGACCGCGCGATGATGGCTCGACTGCCACGCGCACCGCGGCGGCGAGGTTGCGCGGCCCGTCGAATCCGGGATCGCTGGCATTGCGCATCGCACCGGTGAACACGACCGGCTTTTCCGAGTCGACGAGAAGGTCGAGCGCGAACGCCGTCTCTTCCATCGTGTCCGTTCCATGCGTGACGACCACGCCCGCGACAGATTCGTCGCGCAACGCATCCGACGCCCTCACGGCAATCTGCCGCATGACCTCCGGGTCGATGTTCCAGCTCTGCAACATGCCGAAGTCGGTCACTTGCACGCCGCTGGCGTAGTGGCGGATCGCCGGCGAGAGCGTGACGAGCTCTGCGGCGCCGACCGCCGGCACCGCGCCGCCGCTCGCTGGATCGATGCGGCTGGCGATCGTGCCGCCGGTCGTGATGATGTGGACGACGCCGGGCATCTGGACATCAGAACACGATCGGGCCAGATCCAAGCTGGTCAGGTTCCTGCAGATAAGACCTTTCGCGCGGCACGCTGATGCTGCGCCAGCGTCCCTGGCGGAATATCCGGGGCCGACCAAGAAAGAAGAAGGAGAAAGTACCCATGTTGAAACATTCGTTGAAGCTGTTCGCAGTCGCGTTGTTCGCGCTGCTTGTCGCGGCGCCGGCTCTCGTCGCCCAGAACATGCCCATCACACCGGAAGTGTCCTATTTCCCCGTTACCGAGCCGACCGATGTCGGCGGCAAAGTTCTCCAGCCCGGCACGTACGTCATTCGGGTCATTCAGGCGGCCGATAGCCGCAACAAAATCCAGGTCTGGAGCCAGGATCAGAAGAAGCTCTACGCGACCGCCTTGACGATCCCGCATGAGCTCAAGCCGAATGAGACGATGCCGAGCACGATGTTCGTCTTCTACGAGCCGACGGCCGATCACCCGCGTGCGCTCCGCACGTGGTTCGCGAAAAACCCGCCGGGCGACCACGGCCATGACCTCGTCTATCCGGAAGGCCGCGCCAAGCAGATCGCCGTGGCGTCGAACTCACGCGTGGTTTCGTATCCCGAGACGACCGTAGAGAACGACATCGCCACATCGACGCTGAGCGTGCAGACGCCGCAGTCGACCGTCGAGACGTACACGTACACGCCGCCGGCGCCGGTTGTCGCCGAAACGACCACGACGACTGTCGACACGACACCCGCAACGCCGATGATTTCGTCTTCGGACACGACTGAGACCAAGACCGAAATGCCGCAGACCGCGGGCTCCAATCCGACGCTCGCACTCCTCGGCCTCGCCGCGATCGCCGGCGCAGTCGCGGTTCGTTTTGCTCGCGCGTAAAAGATGATCGCCCGTTCGAAGTGGTTGCGCCGTCTCGAGCTCGCTCTCTGGAGTGTCGGGCTCGTTCTGTTCGGCGTCGCTGCTGCATCGACCGCGACGCGCTGGCATTATCAGGAGCAACAAGAGCGGGCCCTCTTTGATCGAGGGCCCGCAGTTTCTCCGGTCAAGATGCCCGGCGAGGAATTGCCTCACGGCCAGTCGCTGGTCGCCGACATCACGAAGCTGATTCCGCAACCCGAGAAGCGCACCCCACCCGCGGATCCCACCGCGATCGGACGCATCGAGATCCCGCGCCTCGGCCTGAGAGCCATTGTCAAAGAGGGCGGCGATGAGGAGACGCTTGAGCGCGCGGTTGGATTGCTGCCTGGCTCCGCGCATCCCGGCCAACGCGGCAACATCGTGCTGGCCGGACATCGCGACACTTTCTTCTGGCCGCTGCAGGACATCGAACGCGGCGATCAGATCCGGATCGTGCTGCCGCAGCAGACATACCGCTATCGCGTCGATTCGATTCGTGTGGTCGAT
>DASVHS010000298.1:0-5937 GCA_036382495.1 Thermoanaerobaculia bacterium
GATGTTGCGCGCGAACAAAATCCGCGCGCGCTATGTGTTGTCGCTGATCCGCGGCAGTCATCTCGTGCTGACGCGCAGAGTCAGCGACGTTGGCTTTCTGCTGCAGTCGATCGGCGACCACCGCGTCTTCTTCGTCCTGCCCTGGAAAGGCACGACGCTCGTCGGTACGACCGAGCTGAGGCACCGGCAGTCGCTCGAGGACGTGCATCCGTCGGAGAATGAAATCGAGTACCTGCTCGCGCGCTTCAATCATTATTTTCGCGAGACCATCACGGGCGCGGACGTCGCGTCGATGTTCGCCGGCGTTCGACCGCTCGTCGGACGGGCCACGAACGCCAGCGCGATCTCGCGCGATGCTCGTGTGATTCGCGAGGGAAGTCTCGTCAACGTCTTCGGCGGCAAGCTGACCACGTTCATGTCGCTGGCCCGGAAAGTCGCGCTTCGCGTGGACAACTATTTCGGCAAACCGCGCCCGGCTCGCGAGCCAGTGTTTAGAATCTCCCCATGAGTTTTGTTCCGACGCTCGATACCGACTCGCCGCAGCGCCCCCGCCTCCCGCGCACCCTCGACCCCAACGAAATCCGCGTCCTCGGCAGTCTCATGGAAAAGCAGCTGTCGACTCCCGAGTATTACCCGCTGACGCTCAACGCGCTCGTCGCCGCCGCGAATCAGAAGTCGAATCGCGAGCCGGTGATGGAGTTGTCCGAGAGTGACGTGCAGCGAGCGCTCGACCGGCTGCAGGACGAGAAGCTCGCCTGGCGCGTGATGGGCGGCCGGGCCGTCCGCTTCGATCACAACCTCGATAAGGTCTGGCACCTCAAGCCGGGCGAGAAAGCGATCATGACGCTCCTGTTTCTGCGCGGACCGCAAACGCCCGGCGAGTTGCGCGGACGGAGCGACCGCCTGCACCGATTCGAGTCGGTCTCGGAGGTCGAGGACACGCTTCGCGACATGGCCGCGCACAGCGAGCCGCTCGTCCGCGAGCTGCAACGCCGCCCCGGGCAGAAGGAAACGAGGTGGGGACATACGGCCGGCGGGACGATCGTGGAGGATGAGGAAGCCGCTCCCTCCACCACGCCATCAGGTGCGGAGCCGGTGTCGGTTCGCATCGCTCGACTCGAGGAACGGGTCGAGCAACTGACGGTGCAACTGCGTGCGTTGATGGATAAGTTGGGGGAGCGTTAACTGTTAACCGTTAACCGTATAACCGTTAACCGAGCCCAGATGGCAACCGGTTAACAGTTAACGGTTAACAGTTAACGGTTAATGTCTCACCGCTTCCGTCCTCACGCGCAGAAACACGTAAATGGCTTGCGGCTTGTGGCCGTATCGCGTCGGAAGCGTGTTGAACTGCGTGTGGTAGTCGACGTTCACGCCGATGCCTGTGCGATAGGAGCTCATCATCAGATCGACGATGTAGCCGAGGGTGAAGTGCGTCGTCCGATGGATGTCGATACGGTCGAGGTATCCGGGCGGGCGGTCGACAGACTCGAGCCGGCCGCTGAATGTGCTGCGCAGGACGCGGATCGTTCCCTCGAGCGTGCCCGATGAGAGCTTCTCGCCAAATGGGTTGGTCCGTTGCGTGTAGATCGCGCTTGCGGCGCCGCGCTGCGTGCCGATCGTCATCGACGCCGAGCTGATGTCGAGATTCGCGTCGCCCGTTTTTCCACGTGACACCTGGAGCGCCAGGCTGGGCACCGGCGTGATCGTCAGGCGCGCCGCCGAGGAGTCGATGCGGCCGTCGTCGATCGTAGTGTGCCGGCCGGTTGTGACCGCATCGTGAAATACGCTGCCTTCGAGTGTGACGAATCGCGAGCCGAATCCCGCGGTGACGACGCGCGTCGAGTCATGCGTCGTCTCCTGCACGTCATACGCGAACGGTGCTTCGGCGAACTCTTCCGACGACTCGCGCTGTGCATAAGGAACGGCGCCGAACGCGGGATCGCCGACCGGCGCCGCGTACAGATGCACGAACGACGTTGCCGTCGTGCGATACGCGATGTCGATCGCGGCCTCGCCGATGAGATCGTGGGCGCGCATGACGTCGAGCGTCGGTCCGCCGTTCTCCGGCGAGATCCATTGCAGCAGCTGCGGATAGCCGCGCTCCTTGATCGTCAGCGGCTCGAGCGACGCGCGGCCACGGAACAGAATGAGACCGCGTGAGCCGAGAGAGTGTTGCGCCGCGCCGGCGATCCAGTTCGTCGAGAACAATTCGTTGCGCTGAACCTTCGGGCCGGTCTCGGTGCTGTATTCGGCAAACAGTGCGCCGCCCCAGAACGTGGTCCAGTCGCCGCGCGTGACCATGTGCGGGTGATGCGGCGCGTCGCCGGCGTTGAACGAAGTGCCGGAGATGTTGCGCAGAAGGAACGTGCGCTGAAACGAGATGTCGTCGGAACTCTGACCGAACAGGGGAAGAACGTATAGGAGTGCGGCGGCAAAGCCGCCGCTTTTGTACCAACTACTTCGCAAAGACGTCCTCCACCGGCGTGATGCGCACATTCGCGATGTTGAGCTTGTACGCGCCGATGATCTTGTCTTCATCCGCGAGCTCCGGCTTCGGCGAGTCGTATTTGATCTGCGAGAACGCGTCGCCCGTCAGCTGATCGCGAAGAGCCTGCGCGTCTTTCGCCACGATGACGACCTGCAGATCCTTCGCGGAGAAGTACTTCCTGATCGCGCGGTTGACGTCGTCGCGCGTCAGCTTCGCGTACTGGCTGCGCATGAACTCGGTGTACTCCGGAATGCCGAACCACCACGAGTCGAGCGCGTAGCCGAGGCGCTGGTTCTGGTTGGCGGTCTGGAGGTAGACGTTTTTCATGAGGTAGTCGCGCGTGTTCTCGAAGTCCTGCTGCGACATCCCGTTGTCGACGAGCTTCTGCACTTCGTACAACGCGATGCGGATCGCCATCTGCGCGTTCACCGGAACGACCGGGCGGATCCACATTTCGAACAACTGCGAGCGCCGGCCGATGTTCGGGCTCGGGAAGAACTGTCCGCCGGGACGATTGAAGTACTCGATGTACGCGTAGTCACCGTAATTGAGCCCGCGCACTTCGCGGATGCGGTGGTAGAGATGCGATGACGAGGAGCGATGTTCGCCGAGCCACGACCGGGCCAGGTTGAGAGCGGCGAAGTCGGGATCCTTGCGCGTGATCGGGATCGGACGGCCGAGCGAGATTGCCGTCGCGCGCGTGTCTTTCTGAATCATCTCGACGTTGAGGCCGGCCGGCTGCTGGGCGGCGATCGGAGCGAGATCGGCGAGGCGTTTCGGCGTGCCCTGGCCCGCCGGCAGTTGCGCGAGCGCGGTCTGCAACTCGGTGACAATCGTGTCGGAGAAGTCGCCGGAGATGCCGACGACGAGGTTCGACCGCGTGTAATTCTGCGCGATGAAGTTCCGGACGTCGTCGACGGTGATCGACTCCACGCCGGCGATCGTTCCACGCACCGTATGACCGTACGGCGTGCCGGCGAAGATGAGGTTCTGCAGCTCTTCCTTGCCGAGCTCCTCCTCGTTGTTGTTGCGCAGGTCCTGCTTCAGGTAGTTGAGCTCGAGGTCCTTGATGCGTTGAAAGTCTTCGTCGCGAAGACCGGGTGTGAGCAACTGCGGCAGGACGATCCGCAAGAACTTGCGCCAGTTGTCGCGGTGGATGACGCCGGTGAACGTCGTCATCTCCTTGTCGACCTGGTTTCCGAACGCTCCGGCGATCGGATAGAGCGCTTTGTTGATCTCGTCGGTGCGCATCGACTTCGATCCGGCGTCGCTGACCATCGCCGCCGAAAGCGCCGCCAGCCCTTCCTTGCCGGCCGGATCGTTCGCCGACCCTGTCGTGAACAGCAGCTTGACCATGACGTTCGGCAACACCGACTTCTGTTTGATGATGGTTGCGTCTTCTGTGTGGCCGCGGGCTTCAGCCCGCGATGTCTCGACCGACGGCGCCCTGGCAATCGCATCCGGCAGCGGATCCTTAGACAACGTCGTCACGACGAGCGCGTTGTCGGTGAAGTACTTCTGCGCCGTCTGCTGGATCTCGCCCGGCGTCACAGCGGCGAGCGCGCGGTAGTACTTGTTGATCGTGTCGTACGAGCGCTCGAACTGGCCGTAGTTGCCGATCACGTTCGCGATCGTGTTCGTGTTGTCGAGCGTGCGCAGGAACGAGTAGCGCGAATTCGATTTCGCGTCGCTGACCCGTTGCGAGTCGAGCTGGCGGTTGCGTAATGTCGCGTACGTCTTGAGGATCTCGTCGCGGACATAGACCGTGTCCTTCGGATCCTTCACGCGGGCATAGATGCCGGCCAGCGAGGGGTCGACGTTGTTCCCGGTGTCGAAGAACAGGCGATCGACTTTCTGTTCGTCCTCGACGAGACGCTTGTAGATGTCCGATGTCTCGCCGAACTCGATGTCGAATGCGGTGTCGATCGCGGTCTGGTCCTTGAAGTTCAGGAATGCCGGCCCGTGAAACGCGACGCTGACCCACGGCAGCGTCGTCGACGGCCACGCCACGTGTTCGTAGACCGGCGCGGCCGGCGCGGGTTCCTTCGGCACGTTCACCGAGTAGTCGCCGCGCTTCCAGCCGCTCCAGTATTTCTCGACGAGCGAGAACACGTTCGCGGGCTCGACGTCGCCGACGACGAAGATCGTCGTCTTCTCCGGCCGGTACCAGCGGCTGAAGAACTGCTTCGAGTACTCGTACTGGTTCGGCATGTCCTCGACGTCTTTGATGAAGCCCATCGTGGTGTGCTTGTACGTGTGCGTCGTGAACGCGGCGTTGCGCTGGGCCTCGTCGAGTTTGTTCAGCGGGTTCGCGCTGTTCTTGTTGTATTCGCCGAGGACGGCGCGGGCTTCGGTTTTGAAGACGTCGGGCGAGTAGGTGAGGTGCTGGAACCGGTCCGCTTCGATCTCGAGGATCTTCGGCAGGTCTTCCTTCGCGAACGTCGTGTGATACAGCGTGCGATCGTCGGACGTATTCGCGTTCTGCGACGCGCCGGCCCTGGTGATGATCGATTGATAGACGTCGGGCGGATACGACGGCGTCCCGCGGAACATCATGTGCTCGAAGAAATGTGCGAAGCCGGACTTGCCGGGCTCGACTTCGTTGCGCGAGCCGGTCTGCACGTTGATGTAAACCGCGACGATGTTCGGGAAGCCGGTCGGAACGGCGTAGACCTTCAAGCCGTTCGGCAGCGTCTTCTCCGAGGCGTGAAACGGAAGGATGTTGTCTTCGTTCATCGATTTTTTCGTTGGCGCACCGGTGGCGAGCATCGGCAGCAGCACAGCGCAAAGTGCGATTGTGGTGGAACGCAGCATAGTTCTCCCTCGAATGGTGGTTTTTTGCGACGTGAGCGGAGCCGCGAGCGAAGGGCTAGTTGACCGCGACTTCGTCCTTTTGCGTGACGTCGTCCTTCTGCTCGTCCGGGATCGACACGGGGCCGTCCTTCAGGTCCTCGCGGATGATGAGATCGAGGAACATCTCCCGCACCCCATTCCTCCCCGTCTTGTCAAAAACCTTCCGCACCTCGGACGGCTTGAGACGGATTCCGGTCATCGCTTCCAGGTACTGACAGAAAACGACTGCACGCGACCGAAACGAAATGACCAGGATGACGAGAAGAATGAGAGCGAACACCAGGGGCATCGCGGAGGTGAGGTTGTTGAGCTGAAACAGGCTGGTGATGCTCATGGACGCGGGCGTAATCGTAGCACTCCCACCGGCGAGGCGAAGGATCTCCTGTGAATTAACGCGATGTCATCCCGAGCGAGAGCGAGGGACCTGGGCGGCGGAAGGCCGGCCTCCCTTACCCCGGGTCCCTCCCCTTCACTTCGTTCAGGGTCGGGATGACATGCTTTTGAGCGGAACGGCGGCACCGATGTTGTATTTGTCATGTCCGGAGGGGTTCCCGATGACCGAGGAACGTTACGAGCCGGTCTCGTGCGATTAC
>DASVHS010000299.1:0-3907 GCA_036382495.1 Thermoanaerobaculia bacterium
GATCGACGACCACCGTGCGGCCGCCGGTCAGACGAACTTCGATCCCGTCGGCCACGCGCGAGAACGAGTCGACCATGGCCCGCCGCTCGACGCTCAGGAAATCGGGCGGCGATTCCGCCAGTGCGTTGGCGGCGCCGACGACTGTGGCGCGCTCCGGCAGTGGATCGTCGATCACTTCCTCGCACGGCCGGCGATTCGGACGTCGGACCGCCCACATCACCCGCGTCGACGCGTTTTCAACTGCGAGTTGCGCGAGCGCCAGAATCGCGTTCGCGGCGGAGTGTCCGTCGCCGATCAGCAGGATCCGCTTGCCGCGCAGATCGTCGCGAGCGGCGTCGAGCGCGCTCAGCGTCCGGATCGGCTTCACGTCTTTCTCGCCCGGCGCGGGCAGGCCGCCGGCACCGATCGCATTCGGCACGGCGTAGCCGCCGGTTGCGTCGAGCACGACGTCCGCCTCGATCACTTCATCATCGTTCAACACGATTCGAAAGGGCCGTTCGGCTCGAAGCGGATGACCGGCGTAGTCGCTCCGCGTCAAACCGCGACGGCCGATCGCGGCCACGTGCGCGCCCGTTCGAATGCGCCCACGCAACGGATCGCGCTCGGCGAGCGGACGCAGCACGAGATCGATCATTTCCGCACCGCTCAGCAATGCGTCATCCGGAATCGAGGCGCCCAGGAGCTCGCGCATGCGGGAGGAGATGTTCATGCGAAGAGGACTGAAGAAACGTGTCGTCCCCCACGAGCGCAGTGAGTCACCGACGTTTCCTTTTTCGAGAACGGTGACGTCGAATCCGCGCTCGATCGCACCGATCGCGGCGGCGATGCCGATGGGACCGGCTCCAATCACCGCAAGGCGGCGCACGTTCGTCAGACCTCGCTGCGCGTCATCGTGTTGCAGGCCTGCACCCAGTGGGCAATCGTTCCGCCCCCGCGAATCACCGCCGCAACATTGACGGCCTCGGCCATCTCTTCCGGGGACACGCCCGCGTCCGAGCATGCGGACGCGTAAGAGTCGATGCAGTACGGCTCCTGGATCGCAAACGCGACGGCGAGCGCGATCAGCTTCTTCGTCTTCTCGTCGAGCGCGCCTTTCTCCATGGTGGTCGAGTACCACTTCAGAAACAGATCGAAGAGCTTCGGGTTCGTTTTTGCAATGTCTCCGAAGCGCGCGAGATCCTCGGAGAGGTAATAGCTGGCCATGGGAAGGATCCTTTCGTCGGGGAGTCTACTCCTCGCGACGATGGATAATGAGACCGCCTTGTATCGCTACCTCCGGTACGTTCCGAAAAATCATCTGAGCCGCGCGGTCGGGCGGCTCGTGCACACCCGGCTGCCGCCGCCGATCGCGCGGCGGCTCGTGCGCTGGTTCGCGAACGCGTACGAGATCGACGTCGACGACGCCGATCGCGAACTGCGCGATTACCCATCGATCGGCCATTTTTTCACGAGAGATCTGCGCGAAGGGCTGCGGCCGATCGAAGGCGACTTCGTCAGCCCCGTCGACGGCACGCTGCGCAACTTCGGCTCCGTCACGGACGGGCGCCTCGAGCAAGTCAAAGGAAAGAACTACACGGTCGCGAGTTTCCTCGGCGACGAGACTTACGCACGACGTTACGACAACGGCGCATTCTTCAATCTCTATCTCTCGCCGCAGGATTACCACCACGTCCACTCCCCTGTCAGCGGCAGAATCGTGCGCAGCGTTCACATCCCCGGGAAACTCTGGCCGGTCAACGACTGGTCGATCGCGAACGTCGACGAGCTCTTCTCCGTCAACGAGCGCGTCATCACCTACATCGACTGCAACCTCGGGCTTGTCGCGGTGGTGATGATCGGCGCAACCAACGTCGGCAAGATGTCCGTGGTGTACGACTCGTTCATCTCGAACACGAAGGCGGACAAGACCGTCGCTCGCGACTACGCACCGCCGATATCCATCGCCGCCGGCAGCCGCCTCGGCACATTTCACATGGGATCGAGCGTCGTCGTCCTCATCGAGCCTGGACGTATCGATCTGGTGCGCGTGCGGCTCGAGGTTGGGAAAAAAGTGCAGTACGGGGCGGCCGTGCTCCACCAGCCTTCCTGATCAATTTCTGCAGCGGACCGGCAACGCGTTCGGCAATCAACTGATAGCCGCGTGCGTTCGGATGAACCTCATCGCTCTTCAGCGACGGATCGGTCAGGATGCCGGAGAGAATTTTCGGGACGAGCAGACATCGCTCTTCGCCGGCCACGCGTTCGTACATGTCTTCGTAATTCACACTCAGACTCGGAAAGCGGAATCCGAGGAGCACGACCATGGCGTGGGCGACGTGGATCTTGTGGATGATCGCGCGCAGGTTCGCCTCGGTCGCAGAAATCGGGACGCTGCGCAGGTAGTCGTTGCCGCCGAGACCGACGATGACGATGCGCGGATCGTGAGCGAGGACGTCGGTGTCGAGGCGAGCGAGCGCTTCGTCGGTCGTATCGCCACTCACTCCGGCGTTGATGATCGTCGAGCCGGTCAGAATCGACAGGCGTGACGGATAGTCCTCGCCTGCCGAGGCGCCGTAGCCGGCAGTCAGCGAGTCGCCGAATGCGATGATGTTCGAGCCGCGCGAGTCGAGATTCGCGACGCGCGAGTATTTCGATGGCCAGAGCAGCAAGACGAGAACGATGGCGAGAATCGCGCCGCCAATCGCGAGCGAACGTTTAGTGCCCGACATCGACGTTCGTCAGTTTGAGGACGTCGCGCAGAAACTCGCGGTCCGCGCCGGCGTTCGTGCTGTAGATGATCGCGTGCGCTCCGATGAGCATGCCAGTCTCCTTTTACTCTCCGCGCAATTTCAGTTCAACGACGAACGGCCAGTGGTCGGACGGCCCGCGGCGGATCACTTCGCTGGAGACATACTCCCAGCGCGGGTCACACATGATGTAGTCGAGCCGCTGGCGCGTCATCGGGAACGTGGTTTCGTTCTGCGCCCCGCACATGCGCAGATGGCCGCGCGAAAGCAGGATGTTCATTTCTTCCGCGCCCGGCGGCACGTTGAAGTCTCCGCAGAGGACGTGCGGAAGCGTGCCGCGAGCGATGATGTCGGCGAGCTCGTTGATCTGGCGGATGCGCGCGACTCGAAGCAACCGGCCCCACGCCGCGAGATGCGTGACGAAGAACGTGAACTGCGTTCCGGAGACCTTGATATCGGTCTGCAGCAGGGAGCGAGGCTCGCCGGAACCGGGCAGCGGATGAACGCGCGAAGCGGTGATCTCGTGTTTCGTCAGCACCGCATTGCCGTAGTCGCCGCCATCGATCGCGCAGCTTCGGCCGAACACGAGTTTCAGTCCGGTGAGCTCCGCGAGGTGGCTGGCCTGATCGAAGACGGAAGCGCGCGTGCGGCAATGGACCTCCTGAAGTCCAACGGCATCGGGCGAAACCGCGCTGATGACCTCAGCGATCTTCGGCAGGTGATCGGGACGCCCTTTCGCGGCATGTCCCTGGATGTTGTACGTCATGAGTTTCAGGCTGGGTAGCACGCGGCGCATTCTGCTATAAATTCAGAGCGCAGAGCGCGGAGGGCAGAGCGCAGATGCGATTGGCCGAATCTCCTGCGCTCTGCCCTCTACGCTCCGCGCTCTAATGCTCAGTGATCTCGAACCTCTGATGCTCTCTCGCGACCTCGGCGCGATCATCGTTCCTCTTCACGAATCGATGCACTCCGCGTTTCGCTGGCTTGCGCGCGGGGCGAAGTTGACGAAGGGATACGCGGTGAAAGTCGCCGGACGCGATCCGGTGCTTGTCGCCTACCCGATGGAACGGGATGAGGCGGCGGCCGTCTTCACACTCGCGCAGCAAGGCGCGAACGCCGTCGACGACCTGTTCGGTTCTCTCACCCACGGAACGGATGTCATCAATCTCGCGCTCGTCCTT
>DASVHS010000300.1:0-14330 GCA_036382495.1 Thermoanaerobaculia bacterium
GTTCGAATACGGCACGACGTTCACGCTCACGGCCGGCCTCATGAACCTTCTTCTCATGCTCGACTGCTTCGACATTGCCAGCGGGCGGAAAGAGTGAGCGTGCTGAAGAATCACATCGTGCTGATGCTGATCTACGCGATCGCGACGGCGCTCTTCTTCACGCTGCTGTGGAAGAGCGGGCGCACGGAGCGCATCCGTTTCTTCCTGTTCGTCTTTCTCTCGCTCTTCTTCGGCGGCATCGCTCTCGGCTGGGTGATGTTCCCATTCCCTCTGAGATGAAGCTCGCCGTCGTCGCGGGCGAAGCGTCGGGCGACCTCCACGCGGCAGAAGTGATCGCCGAGCTGAAGAAACTCGACCCCAGGCTCGAGACGTTCGGAATCGGCGGCGACCTTCTGCAGAACCAGGGCATGACGATCCTGCATCACGCCCGCGAGATGGGCATCGTCGGCCTGTTCAACGTGATCCGGCATCTCGGGATGTTCCGGCGGATTTTTCGCGAGCTGCTCGCGCGGATCGAGCGGGAGCGGCCGGACCTCGTGCTGCTTGTCGACTATCCCGATTTCAACCTGCGCGTCGCGAAACGATGCAAAGCGATGGGATTGCGCGTCGTCTATTACATCTCGCCGCAGATCTGGGCCTGGCGCCGCGGCCGTGTGAAGCAGATCGCGAAGTCGGTCGATCACATGATCGTGATCTTCCCGTTCGAAGAAGAGTTTTACCGGCAGTACGGTGTTCCGGTGACGTACGTCGGGCATCCGCTGATCGAGGAATTGCAGAGCCCTCTCCCGCGACAGCGGGAGAGGGTGGCCCTGAGCGACGCCGAGCGGAGCGAGGGGGAGTCGAAGGGCCGGGTGAGGGTCGCGTTGTTGCCGGGCTCGCGTCGAATGGAAGTAACCGCGCTTCTGCCGCCCATGCTCGCCGCCGTCAAGATTCTCGACGTCGACGCATTCATCGTTCAGGCGCCGACGATCGATCGTTCACTCCTCGAATCACTCGCACCTGGCGTGAAAATCGTTCCGCACGATCGCGGTGAAGCAATCGCCGGAGCCGACGTGGCGCTGTCCTCCTCGGGCACCGCCACCCTCGAATGCGCGGTCCTCGGCACACCGGTCGTGGTGATGTACCGGCTTTCGCCAATGACGTACCGACTGGCAAAGTGGCTGGTGCGCCTGCCGTACTTCAGCCTGGTGAACATCGTGGCGGGAAAACAGGTCGTCCCCGAGCTGCTCCAGAACGACGTGACCGGCCCGAACATCGCCGCCGCGGTGCGCAAACTGCTCGCCGACCGCGATCGCGTGCGCGAGGATCTGCGCGCCGTGCGCGCGAAACTCGGCGAGCCCGGCGCGAGCCGCCGCGCCGCTGAGGCGATAATGAGCGTGGCACGCGCATGAACGTTCTCTCGCGGCTGTATCGATATCTGCGGCAGTACAAGACCTGGGCGCTGATCGCGTTCGGGTCGATGATCATTTTCGCGGCGACGCAGACGATGCTCATGGCCCTCATCCAACCCCTGTTCGATGAGGTGCTCACGCCGCCGAGCGCGAAGCAGCCGGTGGTTGTCAGCCACGATACGTCCGCGAAACAGCGCGTGATGGACTCGGTTTTCCGTCGCGACCAGCCGGAGGGGCAGCGCGGATTCCTGATCAACAGCGTCGACAGGGCAAAGCACAGCGTCGATTACTGGTGGAACGCAAAGCCGCAGGACAAATGGCGGAAAGTGCTGATCGCGCTGCTGGTCGTGTTCGTCTTGCGCGCGTTCACGTCGTTCTTCTCCGAATACGCATTCCAGAAGGTCGGATTATCGACAGTGCGCGATCTGCGCAACGAGTTGTACGAGAGCATCATCCAGCAGAGCCATCGATTTTTTTCGGAGCGATCGACGGGGGAGATGGTCAGCCGCGTCGTTTCCGATGCCGACGCGATCCAGGCCGCGGTGTCGACGCGCATGGGCGATCTGTTTCAGGAATCGATCACGCTCATCGGCCTGATCCTCTACGTCTTCTTCTCGAATACGGAGCTGGCGTTGATCAGTCTCATCGTCGCGCCGATCATCGTGGCGCCGGTCATCCACTTCGGACGCAGGCTGCGCGGCACGACGCATCGCTCGCAGGAGCGGATGGCCGACATCGCCACGCTGCTCGAGGAAACGATCCGCGGCGTGCGCATCGTGAAAGCGTTCACGATGGAGAAGTTCGAGATCGGACGCTTCAAGGAAGCGACGCAGCGGCATCTGAAGTCGAACCTCAAGGCACAGCGGATCCAGGCGTTGACGTCGCCCGTGATGGAGATGCTCTCCGGCCTGATGATGCTGATGCTGTTTCTCTACGCGCACCGTCGTATCGCCGCCGGCACGCTGACTGTGGGACAGTTCGTCAGCTTTCTCGCCGCGCTCGCGGCGATGTACGCGCCGGTCAAGAAGCTGAACAAGGTCAATCTCTCGGTGAACACGGCGTTGTCCGCGGCGGAGCGCGTCTTCCGCATGCTCGACGTCGACAACGAAGTGAAGGAAAAGCCGGGCGCCATCGAGCTGACCGGCGTCGGAAAAGGCGTGCGCTACGAGAATGTCTCGTTCCAGTACGGCGCCGATCCTGTTCTTCGCAACGTCGAGCTGCCGATCGCGCCGGGCGAAATCGTTGCGCTGGTCGGCAGCAGCGGCGCCGGGAAATCGACGCTCGTCAATCTTCTGCCGCGTTTCTACGACGTGAGCGAGGGACGCATCACGGTCGACGGTCACGATGTCCGCGACGTGCAGTTGAAGTCGCTCCGCGGCCTGATGGGCTTCGTGACGCAGGAAGTCGTCCTGTTCAACGACACGGTCCGCAACAACATCGCGTACGGGCGCGGTGACGCCGACGAGAGCCGCGTCATCGACGCTGCGAAAGCCGCGAATGCCCACGAGTTCATCTCGAATCTCCCGAACGGCTATGACACAGAGATCGGCGAGTCGGGTGTGCTGCTGTCCGGCGGACAGCGCCAGCGACTGGCCATCGCACGTGCGCTCTTCAAAGATCCCCCGATCCTCATCCTCGACGAGGCCACCTCGGCGCTCGATACGGAGTCGGAGCGACTCGTGCAGCAGGCTCTCAACAACCTGATGCGCGGCCGCACGACTCTCGTCATCGCCCACCGGCTGTCGACGATCCGCAGCGCGCACAAGATCGTCGTCCTCGACAAGGGCCAGATCGCCGAAGTCGGCCGGCATGAGGAGTTGCTGACGTTCCGTGGGATCTATCGCAAGCTCTACGACATGCAGTTCGCCACCGAAGAGGTCCTGGCGTGAAGCAGCGGTTGCTGTCGTTCATCGGCTCGCTCGTCATTCGCGCTCTGCATGCCACGCTGCGCGTCAGGCACATCAACGTCGAAAACATCGTCAGTGTGCCCCAATACATCGTCGCCTTCTGGCATGACCATCTTCTGCTGATGCTGCACACGAAGTTCCGCAGGCCGATCACGGTCATGAGCTCGCAGTCGCGTGACGGAGACATCGCAGTCGGGATCTACGCGCACTACGGCGTCGCCACTTCGCGCGGGTCGTCGACTCGGGGCGGGATCGCCGGACTGCGTGGCCTGATTCGATCGGCACGCAGCGGCAGCAACATCGTGTTCACACCGGACGGCCCGCGCGGTCCAGCGCGCGTGGCAAAAGAAGGGATTATCGTCGCCGCGCAAGCGACCGGCTTGCCCGTCGTTCCGATCGCCTTTGCCGCGAAAAAAAAAAGTTGCTGTCATCCTGGGATCGGATGGTCGTCCCCTGGCCGTTCACACGCGTGGTCTTCCTCTATGGGGAGCCGATCGTCATCCCGCGCGACGGCGACGTCGAGGAGTGGCGCGGGCGGGTGGAGCGGGCAATGAACGACTTGTCCGAACAGGCCGAGCAGGAGGTTCATCGGTAGCCGGTAACCGGTAACCGGTAACCGCGACTCGCCCGTCGGTTACCCGTTACCGGTTACCCGTTACCGCTTCTCAATGATCACTTCAATGACCGGCTTCGGCCGCGCCGCCGGCGCGATCTCGGAGCGCTACTTCGTCGCCGTCACGGCTAAAAGCGTTAATCACCGGTTCCTCGAAGCATCGGTCCGTCTTCCGGAGTACCTCTGGGAATTGGAGCCGGCGCTGCGGCAACTGGCGACTGACACGTTCTCGCGCGGGAAGGTCGACGTTTCGATCCGCGTGCAGCGCACGCAGCAACCTGAGTACAGCGTGCGCATCAATCAACAGATCGCGAACAACGTCATCCCTCAACTCCGCACCATCGCCGAAGAGCTCGGCCTCGGACACTCGTTCACGGCGAGCGATCTGCTCCGCGTGCCCGATCTACTGAACGTAGAAGCAGTTGACAGCGAGGTCAAGGACGAGGAACGTGAAGCACTGACCGCGTTGACGCGCGAGGCGTTCGCGCAGATGACGACGATGCGGCAGAAGGAAGGGGAGTCGCTGCAAACCGATATCGTGAACCGCCTGAAGACGATCCGCAGCCTCCAGGAGAGCCTGGCGTCCCATCGCGACGGCATCCGCGCCGAACTGCTGGCCTCGTATCAGCAGCGGGTGCAGGAGATCGCCAGCGCGGCCGGGGTGGACGTGGCGCAGGACAGGATCGCCCAGGAAGTCGTCATCATGGTCGAGAAGGGCGATATCGCCGAGGAGCTGACGAGGCTCACGCATCATGTGGAGCAGACGGAGAAGGCGATCCAGGCGAAGGAGCCGGCCGGAAAGAAGCTGGACTTCCTGTCGCAGGAGATGTTGCGTGAAATCAATACGATGGGCTCGAAGTCACGGGCCGCGTCGATCCGGACCCTTGTCGTAGAATTGAAGACTGAAGTCGAGCGCATCCGCGAGCAGGTTCAGAATGTCGAGTAACTTCCACTCGGACGGTACTTTATTCATCGTGTCGGGTCCGTCCGGCGCGGGGAAGACCACGCTCATCAACGCCGTGCGCAAGCAGCTGGAGCCGATCAACATCAAACTCTACTTTTCCGTGTCGCACACGACCCGGAAGCCGCGCCACGGCGAAGTCGAGGCAAAAAACTACTATTTCGTTTCCCCTGAGAAATTTAGCTCGATGGTGGAGCGCGGGGAATTTCTCGAATGGGCTCACGTTCACGAGCAGAGATACGGGACATCAAAGGCTGAGGTCGTCGCGCGCCTGGAGGCGGGTGAAGACGTCATCCTCGACATCGACTACCAGGGGGCGAAACAGATCGCGGAGGACGGCGACCTCAACGACCGGAAGCTGAATGTCTTCATCTTTCCGCCGTCTCTGGACGTTCTGGAACAACGGCTTCGCGACCGCGGATTGAACAGCGAGCGCGAGATCGAGACGCGGCTGCAGAAGGCGATTGACGAGATCGACGCCGCCAAAGGGTTTTACAACTACATCATCATCAACGACAACCTGACGGTCGCCACCGAGTGTCTCAAGGCGGCGATCATCTCGAAGAAGCTGCAGACGAAAACGGCGCTCGACTCCATCACCCGGATGGCCGAGCGCTTCAAGGAGGAACGGGATGGAAGGTTTGCCCGAAGGCGTTGACAGCAAGTTCCGCTACGTACTGCTGGTGTCCAAGCGTGCGGAGCAGCTCATTCAGGGAGCCGCACCCCGCCTGAAGTCGAAGCACGCGAAGCCGACGCGCGTCGCGATGGAAGAAATCGAGAAGAACCAGGTGAAGTGGGCGTTGACTGCACCTGTTGAAGAAGATACGGCTTTGACCGAATAGGTGACTGGGTCGCCGGGTCGCTGGGTCGCTGGGTGGAAAGCAAAATCCCAGCGTCCCGGCGACCCAGCGACCCAGCGACCCGACCTATGAAAATCGTGTTGGGCGTTTCCGGTGGCATCGCGGCGTACAAAACGCCCGAGCTCGTCCGTCGTCTTCAGGACGCCGGCGCGGAAGTTCGCGTCGTGCTCACTCCCAACGCCACACGGTTCGTTGCTCCGCTCGCGCTCGCGGCCGTCTCCGGCCACGGCGTGATCATCGATCAGTGGGGCGATCCTGAAAAAGGCGGCGTCGATCACATCGAGCTCGCGCGCTGGGCCGACGTCCTGCTGATTGCGCCGGCAACCGCCAACATGATCGCGAAGCTGGCCGTCGGCCTCGCCGACGATGCGCTGTCGACGTACGCCGTGGCTCATCGCGGCCACGTCATGGTCGCGCCGGCGATGAACTGGTCGATGCTGCAGCATCCGACCGTCGAGCAGAATCTCGCGACGCTCGAAACGCGCGGCGTCGAGTTGATCGACCCCGAAAGCGGCCGTCTGGCCGAGGGGGAGGAAGGGCCGGGGCGTCTGGCGGAGATCGCGACGATCGTCGAGCGGGTTCGTCTTCATTTCGCAGCGCGCGACCTCACCGGACGCAGCATCCTCGTCACCGCCGGTCCGACCCGCGAACCGATCGACCCCGTCCGCTACATCTCGAACCGTTCCTCGGGGAAAATGGGTTACGCGATTGCCGACGCGGCCAAACGTCGCGGCGCGACGGTGACGCTCGTGTCGGGGCCGACATCACTGGCGGCGCCTTCGGGAATCGACGTCACTCGCATCAATACGGCCGCGGAAATGTTCGAAGCGGTCATGCAGCGCGCGCCGCAGAACCAGATTGTGATCAAGGCGGCGGCGGTCGCCGATTTCACGCCGGCATCAGTTGCCGCCGAAAAGATCAAGAAGAACGACCGCGACGAACTGAGCATCACCCTCAAAAAGACTCCCGACATCCTCGGCTCCCTGGCCGGAGTGAAGCCGCGGCCGTTCGTGGTCGCCTTCGCGGCCGAGACGAATTCGGTCGAGAAGAATGCGAAAGAGAAACTCGAGCGGAAGAACGCCGATCTGATCGTCGCGAACGACGTCGGCGATGCGTCGATCGGCTTCGACTCCGAGCAGAACGAAGTGCTTGTCATCGCACGCGACGGCTCGACGACGCGGCTCGAGAAAGCGCCGAAATTCGTCATCGCGAATCGCATCCTCGATCTCGTGGTACAACGGATCAATGGATGATTTGCTGCGCCGCGAGCTCGTGCTCCTGCGCGATCTCGGGTTCACGCATCTGGACGTTTCCGAGTCGCCCAGTCGCCCAGTCGTCGAGGAGCCGCCCAGCGACCCGACCCAGCGACCCAGCGACCCACCCAACGATCTCGAGACCATCGCCGCCGAGGCTCGCGTCTGCACGAAGTGCCGCCTGGCGAAGACGCGGACGCAGGTCGTCTGGGGCACGGGCGATCCGAATGCCGACCTGATGTTCATCGGCGAGGCGCCCGGCCGCGACGAGGACCTGAAGGGCGAACCGTTCGTCGGGCGCGCCGGTCAGCTGCTGACCGACATCATCAAGGCGATGAAACTGTCGCGCGAGGACGTCTACATCGCGAACGTGATCAAGTGCCGGCCGCCGGAGAACCGCAATCCGGAGCCGGACGAACTGGAGATGTGCCGGCCGTACATCCGGTCGCAGGTCGAGCTGATCAAGCCGCGCGTGATCGTCACCCTCGGAAAATTCGCGCTGCAGAGTCTCACCGGCAAAGCGTCCGTCTCGTCGGCGCGCGGGCAGTGGACCGACTACGAAGGCATCCGCGTCATGCCGACGTATCACCCCGCGTACCTTCTGCGCACACCTTCTGCGAAAAAAGATGTCTGGAACGACATGAAGAAGGTGATGACGGAGCTCGGCATCAACGCGTAGCCGAGGAGAAGAAGTGCCGTCAGGCCGCTGATCCACGCGCCGGCGACGAACGATCGCGGACGGTACACCAGAGTCACGTCGTGCTCTCCCGCCGGCAGGTAGAACGCGAGAAACGCGTGATCGCCAAAATGCAGCGGCACATTGTGGCCGTCGCTGCGTGCGCGCCATCCGCGCCAGAACGAATTCGAGACGAACACCCAGCCGGGTGCATCCATCCGCGCATGCACGATGAGATGCGAGCCGCGGCCAGTGACTTCGGCAACGCCGGGGCCGTTCTGCGCAAATGTGCGTGTGTCCCGGTCCTCGACCACTCCCTGATCGCCAAAGTCGGCGATGGCCCGCAAAGCGTCGAGGCTCTCGCGCTGCGTCGCCACGACGCGCACGTTTTTCGGAACGAATGCACGCGGAAGGACGCCAGTATTTTCGGCGATCGCGTACGCCGGAAAACTCGCGCGCATCGTCCAGGACGCCGGCAGCGCCATCGCCGGCGGCACGATCGCGAAACGCGTGTTCATGAGCGAGAGCATCGGTGAATCCAGCCGGTCGACTCGATTCGACCAGACGGGCCGCACGACGGACCACATCGGATACGTCTCGTACAGACGATGGAACGTCGTCGCCGCGAAGCCGCGGACGTCTTCGAGACCGTAGTGTGTCGACAGCTCCGGCGGCAGCATTTCCCCGACGCCGGTGATGCGGAACGGCTCCTTCGCGCGCATGACTTCCAGCCCCGGGAACGGCGGATAAAACGCACGCGCAGGCAGCGTCGGCTGCAGCGACGTCGCCTCGCCACCGCGTTGGATCAGCAGCAGAGCCAGAAGCACGAGCGACGCGCGTCGTTTCGAAAGCAAGGCCACTGCGCATGCCGCCAGGGCAACGGGCAGGACGGCGCGTGCGGCATTGACTTCGATGTAGTCGGCGGGCAACCGGGTCGGTATTGCGATGGCGACGACGAAGATGACCGCCCCGACCATCGCGAAGGTCCTCGAGAGCTGCGCATCCCACGCGTCGATTCCCATCGCGGCGAGCGCGCACATCCCGAGCGTCGCGAATGCGACCATGCGGTCGTTCACGGAGATGCTGAAGCCGGGCAGATGTGCCAGCAACTGCGTGACGCCGGGCGCGGTGACACCCACGGCGAGCCCCACGATCGTGGCGCCGAGGAAGAACCAGCGATCGCGGGAACGGGAGCGGGTGAGGGCGAAGAGTGCCGGCGCGAACAGCATCGAGCCCGCATATGCCGTGGCCAGCCATCCATGGCGCACGCTCTCCGAATGTTGCTGCTCTTCGACACCGGGCGCTCCATCGAGGAACGGGAAGAAATTCGCGCCGGTGCGATGAATCATCTGCGCGGACGTCGCGCCCACCTGCGTGTATCCCAGCGAACGATGCACATACTCCTCGCTCTGCGGAATCACTTCGAAGATGGGCAGCAGAAACACCGCCGCGAGAAGGAATGCGATCGCGCCGGCGGCAAAGCCGCAAATCACGGCGCGCTTGCGGTTCTCGCCGGGCGCCGCGGCCATCTCGAAGACGAAATACGCGACGGCAAACGTGACGATGTGCAGCGCGCTCTCCGGATGTCCGGCCAGGACGACGAGCAGCAGGCCCGCGGTCAGAATCGCCACCGACCTCCCGCCCGGCTGACGAACGATGTGTCGTGCGCCGAGGAGGACGAGCGGCGTCACGCTGGCGGCGAGCACGAGCGCGGTGCCCGCGAAGAAGATCAGATGCGTCGAGCACATCCAGCCCGCAGCGCCGAACAGCGCGGCGATCTCGGATCCGACAAATTCGCGAAACAGCAGGAACGCGGTCAGCGCCGCGCTCAAGAGCATCATCGCTGCGGCGAAAGCAAACGACTGCGGCAGCGGCACGAGCAGCCCCAGGATCGTGATGGGGTGATACGGCGATGATTGCGCGGCGCCTGCGAGCGGCGAACCGCAGAGTCCGTACGGATCCCACAGCGGCCACTGGCCACGGGCGATCGACCGTCGAAGAGAATCGTTCCACGGCATGAACTCGCTGTAGACGTCCGAGATCGATGGATTGACAACGGGTCCAGCGCCGGCACGCGACGCGATCGAAGCAAGCGGCTCGTACGTGTACGCGAGATCGACCGGGCCGAACACGCCGCCGGTGAAGAGTGCCCGGGCGGTGAAAAGCAGGGGCAGGAGCAGGATGATGATCGCCGCCGCGCGCGAGAAACGTGTGATGCGCTGCGCGATCGCCAGCGTTGCGATCGCCGCTGCGAAGTAGACAATCGCGCTCATTCAGGACATCGTAGGTCTCCGAACGTGAATGGCAGATTACTCATCGCGCTGATCGCAGTGTTTCTCGCGGTGACCCCGCTCGTCGCCGGATACACAACGAAGGACGCGTGGTTTCCCGTCGTCGGCCATGCCGTGGGATATGCGGGCCGCGGCTTCTACACGACGATCTATCTGACAAATCCGTCGAACGCCGCCGGCGAGGTCACGCTTTCGTTCTACGCCGCGGCGCAGCCGAACGTCGCACCGCGGACCCAGACGCTGCCGCTCGGATCCCATCAGACCGCTGCAGTCGACGTCGGCGCAGGACTCACCGGCGACGCCGGTGCGACCGGCGCACTGCACATCCTCTCGAGCGGCCCGTTCGTCGCGACCGCGCGCCTCTACAGCCGCGGAGTGAACCAGCCGGCCGGCACCGAAGTCGGCGCGGCCGTGAGCGCAATCCCTGCGCAGTACGCGATCGGAACGGGAGAGTCGACGATTCTGCATGTCCCTGCCGGCGCGCGGTACAAGATCTACGCAGCGGAGACACACGGTTTTCCGCTTTACTTCTCCGTGATGACCATGCCCGATTCCGCCGAACGCCGTCTCTACCTTTCCGCGAACGAGCAGCGATCGTGGGACCTCGAGGAGCTGTTCCACGGAACGAGCGCAACGTCGCTGCAACTGACCGGCGTCAGCGGAAGCGGCAAGATCATCATCACCGGCACATCGATCGCTCAGGCCAGTCAGGACTTCACCACGTGGGAAATGTCGCTTCCGTCCGAGCCGCGCCATTCGTTGCACTGGCCCGAGCTCACCGCGTACGCGGCGGTGGCACTCGCGCTGGCATCGTCAGCGATCTACAAAATGAAGAGATGACCCAGGGCCTCGCCAGTTTTGCCGAAGTCGCCGTGCCGGTCGCCGTCCACGGCACATTCACGTACACAATTCCCGACAACCTGCGCGACGCGGTCCGTCTCGGATCGCGCGTGGAAGTCGAGATCGGATCGAAGCTGACGACCGGCTTCGTCGTCGGATTCAACGACACGACCGACACACCGAAACTCAAGCCGGTCCGCAGCGTGCTCGACGAGGACGAGCCGCCACTTCTGCCGGAGATCATTCAGCTTTGCCGCTGGGCGGCCGAGTACTACATCGCGCCGCTCGGCGAGATGCTTCGCGTCGCGTTGCCGGCGAACATGGGCGCACGCGGCCGCCGCGAGGCCGCGCTCGTCGCATCGGAAGAGATGATCGCCGCTGCCCTCGACGCGGATCAGTTGCTCTCGAGCGACGTCGGCATCGTCGCCGAATTGCGGAAGCGCCCGCTGCTGCTGCGGGAGATGAATCTCTCGCGCGCTACGATCGAACGGCTGCGCGACGCCGGCGTGATTGCGGTCCGCGATCGTCTGCAGGACGCGAAAGGCGTCCGCTACGATCGATTCGCGGTTCTCGATGCCGAGCCGGGGCCGCTGACCGACAAGCAGGCTGCGGCGGTCGAGCGTCTGCGCCGTCGCGGCGGCGAGTTGTCGGTGCGGGCACTCGAGCACGAAGGCGTGTCGACGGCCGTGCTGTCCGCGCTGGTGAAGAAGGGCATCGTGCGCATCGAGCGCCGTCCGCGACGTCACACGCGCGGCGCGTTTCTCGCCGGTCTCGATCCGGCGTCGGCCGGCGAGCTGCACTACTCGCAACAACAACAGGACGCCATCGCCACGATCACCCGATCCCTCGGCACATTCGCGCCGTTTCTGCTCGAAGGCGTCACCGGCAGCGGCAAGACGGAGGTGTACATCGAAGTGATGCGAGAGGTGGTGAAGAGGGGAGAGCAGGCCTTGCTTCTCGTCCCCGAGATCTCGCTCACTCCCGTTTTTGCGGCGCGGTTGCGCCAGCGTTTCGGCGACCGGATCGCGATTCTGCACAGCAGTCTCTCCGCGAGTGAGCGTTACGACCAGTGGTGGCGCGCGCGGCGTGGTGAAGTCGACGTCGCCATGGGTCCGCGCTCCGCGCTGTTCACGCCGTTTCAGCGGCTGGGGATCATCGTCGTCGACGAAGAAGGGGATGGCGCATACAAACAGGAGGAGACGCCGCGGTACAACGCGCGCGACCTGGCCGTCGTCCGCGCCCAGCTCCGCGACATCCCCGTCATCCTCGGCTCCGCTACGCCATCGCTCGAGAGCCGCGAGAATGCCGCGCGCGGCAAATACACCCTCGTGATGATGAACGACCGCGTCGAGGCGCGGCCGCTGCCGGAGGTCGAGATCATCGATCTGCGCGGAGAGCGCGGCGACAAAGAAGATCGTGGCTTGATCATCTTCAGCGCGCGGATGAAAGAAGTGTTGCGCTCGACCTTCGCGTCAGGCCAGCAGGCCATCATCCTCATCAACCGCCGCGGGTACGCGCCGTATCTGCTCTGCCGGGAATGCGGTCACGAGTTCCGCTGCCGCGACTGCAGCGTAACGTTAACCGTGCATCGCAAAGCCGGTCAGCTCATCTGTCATTACTGCGGACTCCGCAAACCGATGCCATCGAAGTGTCCGCTCTGCAATGGCGAAGTGCTGCAGCCGGTCGGCTTCGGCACCGAGAAAGTGGCCGAACGATTCGCGCGCGAGTTTCCGGGCATCAGCAGCGAGGTTCTCGATCGTGACTCGACCCGAAAGAAAGGTGAACTGGTCCGGATCCTCGATCGCTTCCGCACGCAAAAGACACAGGCCCTGATCGGGACGCAGATGCTGAGCAAGGGACACCACTTCCCCAACGTCACACTCACCGCCGTCCTCAACGCCGACTCCATCCTCGGCTACCCCGATTTCCGGTCCGCCGAGAAGACGTTCTATCTGCTCACGCAGGTCGCCGGCCGATCGGGCCGCGGAGAACTGCGCGGCAAAGTCCTCATTCAGACCGCATTTCCGACGCATTACGCGATCCAGCACGCGACGCGGCACGACTACGAAGCATTCTTCGAGTCGGAGATTCAGTTCCGCAAGACGTTTCACTACCCGCCGATGACGTCGATGATCGCGCTGCTGTTTCGCGGCGAGCGCCCCGAGCTCGTCGAACGCGCGGCGAGCGATTGCGGACGCATGCTCGAGGAAGCGTTGCGGCCGCTCCCAGGGACGCGCATTCAGGGACCGGCACCGGCGCCCCTGTCGAGGATCAAAGGCGTGTGGCGGTATCAGATCCTTCTGCGTTCACAGCAGAGAACGGCATTGCGCCGCGCCGTCGAGTCTGTGGTCGTCCCGCGCAAGTGGCGCGGAGTCGATGTCGCCATCGACGTCGATCCGATCAACATCCTGTAGAGGCGACACATGGTCCTCGCGCGATATCGGACGCGATCGAAGCGCACTCGACCGCGCTCTGCGTAAACGCGCTGATCAAGCGACTTGCACGGCAGAGATCGGTGCGCGGTTGTGGTGACTCGCTTGCAAAGTTGGTCTTCGTCCATGAACTTCCATCCAACGCTTCCGAGTCCTCTGGGGACGGTCCTTCAGACGATCGTCGATACGACGGGCGACACGCCTTCGGTCTTCGCCGTCGAGTGTCTGACCCGCGGTCCGCGTGGTTCGAAGCTCGAGCAGGCTCCGTCGCTCTTCGATTACATCCGCAGACGCGGGCTGGAGACGGAGATGGATTGCGACGTCGTCGGTCGTGCGCTCCGCGCCGCCGCGGGCCGTGCTCCGCGCATCACGCTGAACGTTCATCCGTCGACTCTCGCTGATCACGGCAGGTTCGTCCGCTGCCTGATCCGGCAGACCGAGATGGCCGGGATCGAACCATCGTCGGTCATCGTCGAAGTCGGCGAGCAGACACCGGCGAGCGACCCCGTCGCGTTCGCAGATGCTCTTCGCGAGTTGCGCGGGCGCGGCTTTGCGATCGCTGTCGACGATGTCGGCTTCGGCTATTCGAACTACAAATCGATTCTCGACTGCCAGCCGGACTATTTGAAGATCGACCGCCACTTCGTGCACGGCGTGAGCAGCGATCCGGGAAAAGTCGCGGTGGTCCGTTCGATCCTCGCGCTCGCGGAGTTTTTCAACGCCCGCGTGATCGCCGAGGGCGTGGAAAAAGAAAAAGACCACGAACTGCTGAAGAACCTCGGCATCGAACTGTTCCAGGGGTTTCTGTTCAGCCGGCCGGAAGCAGTCGATGGAGGACAGGCAATCCTGCCTGTCCGGACAGGCGGGATCGCCTGTCCTCCATTCAGGCGATGGGGCGGAGCATTCGCTCGTCGACAGGATTCTGGAGAACGACGAGGCCTTCTTGCAGCCGCTCGTCGATACCGGAATCGATCGCGCGCGCGAGCGTGATGACGCGGTCGATGCGGCAGAAGACCGACAGCAGCGCTGCGTACAGCGGCTCCGCTTTCGATCGATCGAACGAGTGATAGGGGAAACGCCGGCCGTGAGGTGTCGTTTCGAGCGAG
>DASVHS010000301.1:0-6270 GCA_036382495.1 Thermoanaerobaculia bacterium
GGCTGGTATTCGAAGATGCGGATGCCGCGGCGCAGCAGAAACTCGTAGGCGAGGCGGCTGGCCTGGCGCGCGATCGGGACGTCGGTGTGTTCGCCCGGCACAACCACGCGCACGTCGACGCCGCGCCGCACCGCACTCTCGAGCGCGCGCGTCGTGTCGGGATCGGGCAAAAAGTACGCGTTGTTGATGTAGATCGATCGCGTCGCGCTGACGATCGAGATGATGTACAGAAGCTTCACCGTCGAGCTGCCCTCCGACGGCGATGACTTGATGACCTGCGTGATGTGGTTGCCGCGCGGCTCGACCTGCGGAAAGTAGCTCAGTCCCGTCAGCAGCTCGCCGCGGCTCTTGACCCAGTTGTCCATGAACGCGAACTGCATCTGCGGGACGACCGGTCCTTCGACGCGGATCATCGTCTCGCGCCAGTGATCCTTTGAATCGGCGTCACCGAGCCACGTGTCGGCGATTCCGACGCCGCCCGAGAATCCGATTTCGCCGTCGACGATCAGCAGCTTGCGATGCGTGCGGTGATTGGCGCGCGAGAGCGTGTACCACCGCAGCGGGTGATACCACTCCAGATCGATTCCGTTCCGGGCCATGAACTCGATGAGCGACGACGACATCTGCGCCGATCCGACGGCGTCGAGGATGACCTTGACCTGCACGCCCGCTCGCGAACGTTCCGCGAGCGCCTCCGCGAACTGCCGCCCGATCTCGCCGTCCCAGTAAATGTAAAACTCGAGGTTGATCGTGCGCTTCGCCACGCGGATGGCCGACAGCATCGAAGGAAAGATCTGCGCTCCGTTTCTCAACACCGTGACGAGATTGCCCTCGGACATCGGGGCGCCGGTCAGCGCATGCATCGTCTGGAGAAACGCAACGTCGCGCACCCCGAACTGGTGCCGCATGTGGTAACGCATCGGCAGCCGCCGCCGGACGATCGGCAGAGACGGCCTGCGCGGATAGCGCGGCGCTTTGTTTCGCTTGAAGAACCTCATCCGTTCCGCTGGGCTGCGATCCAGATCACGCCGGCGATCAGGGCGGCCACTGAGAGAATACCGACGACGATAATCACTAGCACGATCACGGCCACGGTACCGGCCACCTCGGACAGCTTTCGCGGCGGCAATTGCCGGTTGCGATGCCGCATGAGAATCCGCATGTTGATCACGTTCTCCTCGAACACGACGTCGAACAGGTTGCCGAGGAGAGGAATCTCGCCGAGGGTCATGTCCAGGAGGATGTTGAAGACCATCAGGCTGATCTTCCGCATCGGAACACGGTGGCGAAGTGCGCCGGCGACGATCCAGGCAGACAATAGGGCGGAGATGACATCGCCGATTCCTGGAACCAGACTGAGGAGCGGGTCGAGGCCGAATCGGAACTTTGTCCCCGGGACACCGACCGCTTCATCCATGAGAATGGAGAACTTACGGAGCGCGACGAGGTCGGCCGGAAGCTTTTCATCCGGCTCGATGACTTCCGGGATATGTATCTTTTCCGCTGGCATGCTCGACAGTTATGCAACCGGGCAACCAGTTGCCTGTGACGGGTTGCCGGTTGCCGGTTACCGGTTACCGGGTTCTGGTTTTTTACAGGTAACCGGCCACCGGCAACCGGCAACCTTGTCACACGGTCTACACTTTGCGTTCCGGATAGACCAATGACCGAAGAACCGCGCGAAGAGGTGGTGGTTCCGCGAGTCACATTCGCGCAACGGCTGCTCAAAGCGAAGCACGTCGTCTGGTCGTGGCTGACGGATCCGGCGGTCCTGGTCTATCGCCGGGCCACCGTCGGACGGAAGCGCGCCCGCGTCCTCATCGTCGAGTTCTTCCTCATCATGCGCGAGATCGCGCGCGAGTTCTACGAGATCGAGGGAACGTCACGTGCCGCGTCGCTCGCATACACGACGCTGCTCTCACTCGTTCCGCTGCTCGTCGCGCTGACGCAAGTCGTGCAGCAGTACTTCCGAAAACTGTTTCCGGGCTGGGAATCGCAGATCGACAACATCCTCAATATCGTTCTGCCGTACCAGTCACCGCAGATCACGTACAACCTCGCGAAGTTCGCGCAGAACGCAGCCGCGGCATCGACCCTCGGCGCGATCGTCTTCATGGTCATCGCGTTCCGGCTGTTCCTCGCGGTCGAGGCGACGATCAACCAGATCTGGCGCGTGCGCGTCGGCCGCGGCTACCGGCAGACGCTGATCGCGTTCACGATGTTGTTCTTCTGGGGTCCGCTGCTGATGGGCCTCTCCTTCACCACCAACAAGTCGCTGCAGCGCAATCCGTATCTGCACATGCTGTTCAAGCACGACATCGTGTTCGTGATCGCGCCCATCGTGATCCTGTTCATCGCATTCACGATGCTGTTCTGGCTCGTGCCGGCGACGAAGGTGCAGTTCAAGGCGGCGGTCGTCGGCGCGCTCGTCACGACGATGTTGTTCTCGCTGGTCCGATGGGGCTTCGGAATTTACGCCGATCATCTGTTCAAAGGCCGGTTCAACCTGATCTACGGCACGGTCGGGTTGGCGCTCATCTTCCTCATCGCCATCGAAGTCATGTGGGTCGTCATCCTCCTCGGCGTCGAGATCAGTTACGTCTACCAGAATCTCTACGGCGTTCTGCGCGCGCAGGCGCAGCAGATCGATGATGACCCGAGGTTCGATTTGTATTTCGCACTGCGGGCGATTCTGGAGATTTCGCGGCGCTTCGATCGCCGTGAAGACGCACCGTCGTCGTATCGTCTCGCCGAACAGTTCGAGACGACCGACGCTCAGATGTTGCGCGTACTCACGAAACTCGAAGACGGCAAGCTCGTGAAGTCGACGGGCGGCGAAGCCGAGTACACCGGTTACGTTCCGGGTTGCGATCCGGACCGCATCAGCGTCGAAGAGATCGTGACGCACGTCGAGGGCTCACTGCGCGTACTGCCGGAGCAGGGTCCTGATGACGAGGAGCGGCGTTCGATCGGCGCCATGTTCTCGCGCATGAACGAATCGACCGCAGCGGCGCTCAATCGCACGACGATCGGCCGCATGGTGCGCGAGCTCTATTCGCCGCGTGTCCTGCCGCCCGCGGAAAGAGTTACGGGGACGAGGGAATCGTAGTCGCGCGCTTGGTGCGAAACGACCGGATCATCCGGATCCGCCGGAACGTCTCGTAACCGACGGTCGTCGTTGCGAGCCACAACAGGCCGCCCGTGACCCCGGCCACGATGTCTGAAAGCCAGTGGACCGCGAGGTAGACCCTGGAAGCGGAGACAGCGACGACGAACGTTGTTGCAAACGCCATCGCCGCCGATTTCTGCCGCCACGTTTTCAGCGACCGCACGGCAAGATAGGCGAGCGCACCCATGACGACGGTCGAGCCCATGGCGTGGCCGCTCGGAAACGAATAGCCCTGCGCGCGGCGAAGCATTTCCGCAAGGTCGGGGCGAGCGCGCGCGAAGAAGCGCTTCAACTCCAGGTTGAGCAGCGCACCGCCGCCGGCGGTCACGATCAGGTAGATCGCCCAGACACGCCGCCGTTTGATGAACAGCGCGATGGCGACAATACCGGTGATCGCGCCCATCACCACCGGGCCGCCGACGGTCGACATCACCGAGAAGAACGTCGTGTCGCCCGGCGTGCGCGTGTAAATCGACCAGTCATGAAATGTCTGGTCGATGTTCTGGAGCATCGGACTCTTCGACACGACGAGCTCCGCGAGGTCGCTGAACTCGTCGCCGGCGATCGCGGCCAGCGCGCCGCCGAGAACCAGAAGGAGAACGACAGGCAGATAGTCGTGGTAGCGGAATCTCGACGTGAGGTTCGCGACGCGCGGCAGAACTCCGCGGACGAGGGGCTCGGCCGCGTTGAGCACGAGCCAGAGCAGCAGGAACAGGATGATCGAGGCGAGGATCGGCAGCACGGGTGAGGGCTAGAAACCTCCGGACATGTACTTCCACTGCACGATCTTGTCGTTGATCTCGCGGAGGCGGCGGCTGATCATGCGGCAGAGCAGATTGAGGAACTGGAGCGACGCGTGCGGGTCCATCGACAGGATCTCGTTGAGCGTGGCCCGGTCGATCGAAAGGACCGTGGCGTCGCGTTCATGCGCTTTCGCGTCGGCTGATCGTGCGGCGTCGTCGATCAGCGCCATTTCGCCGAAGAACTCTCCGCGATCGAGGACGGCCAGCGCTTCTTCACCGACGCCGGGGATGAATTTCGAGATGCGCACGCGGCCGTCGAGGACGATGTAGAGCTTGTCGCCTTTCTCGCCTTCGCGGAACATCAACGATCCTTCGCGAAAGCGCTCTTCGGTCGAGAACGTCGCCAGCAATTTCATTTCCGCCGCCGACAACCCTCGCTCCTTGAACAGGTCCACCTTGTCCTCGGACTTGACGGTGATCTCCTGCATCTCGCGCTTGCCTTCGACACGTTTGCGACCGCCGCCTTTCTTCGCGTCCTCCTGGAAGAAAAGCTTCAGCTGTTCGTTCGCATCGCGGACCTTCTCGGACAGCGAGCGCCAGAACGCCCAATGCAGTCCGACTGCCATTTCCTTGTCTTCGTCCATCGCCTGGTCGAGCGCGCTGAACGAAAACGTGTAGCAGGACGATGACTCGACCGCGACCGAGTCGCTGGAGCGATGCGTGCGGTCGATGAAATTCATCTCGCCGAAGATGTGGTCCGACATCAGTGCGCCGAGGATCTGCGGGCCGAACGGAGTTTCCTTGCGGATCTCGATGCAGCCGTCGCGGACGACATAGAAGTCCATCGTCTTGTCTTCGTGACGGAAGACGAAGTCGCCGCCGACGAATCCTTCGATCCGCGCGAACTTCGACAACCGGAAGACCTGCTCGTCCTTCATGTGCTGGAAGACGGTCAGCTTGCGCAGCTCTGCAGCGACCGTGATGAGGTCATCACGCTTCTCCGCCGCGCGGGTAATCTTGTTCTCGATTTCCTTGAGGTCGCGCGCGCTCTCGACCTTGAAAAGATTCTCTTTGCGGAGCTCCAGCCGTTCCGTCGACACCTGCAGCGTGTCGACCCGCTCCTTGATCCGCGCGTTCAGATCACGGGTCTCGAGCGTAAGGATGCGCTTGAGCGTGTTGATCATTCTGCGCACGGGCTCGGTCGTCTCACCCTTCTGATCCGTTGCCAGGAGGAACGCGTCGACGAAGTCGTTGAGCGACTGTTGAAAATTCTTCAGCTCGAACGCGATGCGGCCGCTGACTTCAGCGAGACCGCGGTCGAACGGATTGAGCTGGCGGGCCCGGTTGATTTCCTCGTTCGCCGACTCCCACTCGCCCTGCGAGTAATAAAGGCGGCCGAGGATTTCGTAGGGGCGGTAGTTGTTCGGGGTTTTCAGTTTGGCGATCTCGAGCAGCTCGATCGCCTTCGACGTCTGGTCCTTGGCCATGTAGTACTGCGCGAGACCAACGTACTGTGACGAGTCGATCTCGTCGCGCGCGCGCTCCCGCACCACCGACTTCCGCACACTCGAGAACCTCGACTCCTCGGCCGTCTTCTTCAGGTCGCGGACGCGAGCCAGGTTGATGCGCAGAGCAACCGAGCCCGGCTTGAGCTTCTCCGCCATCTCGTAGAGGTGGATCGACTCGTCGTACATGCCCTGATCGGAGTAACGGCGGGCGAGGCTGAGAAGGTCGTCCGGCTCGATCGCAATCGACGACTCCGCCGCGAGGGTGCGGAATCGCGCACGGGATCCAACGGGCGTCTCGGACATCGGTGGTGTCATTATGAATGGGAAGGACATAACGTAGAAATGAAGGCTGAAGGTAGAAGGCTGAAGGCTGAAGTGGTTTTTCTTCTTTTTTCAGCCTTCAGCCTTCAGCCTTCAGCCTTCTCACAGTTTCAACCCGCCCTTCCCGGCTACGAGTTCGAGTTTCCACGCGACCACGGAAGTCATGACGAATACCGCACCGAGTGGTGGTATTACACCGGGCATCTCGCCAGCGAGAGCGGACGGAGATACGGTTTCGAGCTGACGTTTTTTCGCATCGGCGTGAACGCATCCGATACTCCGCGACAGACGAACTGGGACCTTCGCAATCTCTCGCTCGCTCACTTTGCGATCACCGACGCCGGCGCGAAGAAGTTCCGTTACTACGAGAAGTTGAATCGCTCGTCGCCATTCACCGCGGCCGCTGCGGCGGGGCGGCTCGATGTGTTCAACGAGGCTTGGCGCGCGACCACGACGAGTGACGGCGCGTGGCGCATTTCCGCGGCGCAGAACGGCGATGCGATCGACCTCGTGCTCCGTTCACGAAAAC